>JADFNY010000182.1 GCA_022563115.1 Acidobacteriota bacterium
CCAAATTCCCCAAGTCCAAAGAGCTGGCCCAGGCGCTGTACTACCTGGGCGAAGCGCTCTACGCGCGCGAGCACAAGGCCGAAGCCGCCGAAGCCTACGAGCGACTGGTCGAAAAACATCCCCAAAGCCCGCGCCGCGCCGACGGATTGTATGCACTGGGGGTCGCTCGTCAGGATCTGGGTAACGTCGAGCAGGCTGCCGCCGCGCTGGACCGCTTCCTCAAGGAGTTCCCGCGGCACCGCCTGCGCGCCGAAGTGATCCTGCGCCGGGCCGAAACGCTCTTCAGCCAGGGCCACTTTGACGCGGCCGGGCGATGGTTCGCATCGGCGGCGGCCTCCATCGGCGCCAAGGCGAGAGCCGACGACTTCGAATCGACGCTGGAGCTTCTTGGCGAGTGCGCCACGTCACCGTCGTTCCCCGTTCCCGAAGCCGAAAAGCTGCGCGGCGACATCCTCACCGCGATCCGGGAAGACCGTGACGACACGGGCCAGATCGCCATCGATATGCTGCGGGCGGCGATCTACGCGGCCGAACACCCGTACGCCTGGCGCCTCCTCGGCACCGAGGAGACCATCCAAGCCGTCGATCGCCGGACCTTGGTCGACTTTCATCGCACCCATTTCGGTCCCGGCGGGGCGGTTCTGGTAATTGTCGGCGGGGTCGACGGCGATCGTGCCCGCGAAGCGGTCGAGGCGAAGCTGGCCGATTGGACCGCCGAGACCGGTGCGCAGGGCCCCGACGGTGGGGGCCTGCCGGCGGCTTTGCCGAACATCCCCGACGCCCCCGGGCCCGCCGAACGAAGCCGCAGCGTCCAGACGATGGCGAACAAGGCGCAGGCCGATGTGGCGATCGGTCACCCCGGTCTGCGACGGCTCGATGACGACTACTACGCCGCGGTGGTCATGAACATGATTCTCGGTAGCTTCGCGATGGGCGGCCGCCTCGGCCGCAGCATCCGCGAGGAACAGGGTATGGCCTACTACGCGTATTCTTCGCTGGGCGCGGGCGTGGGGCCGGGTCCGTTCGTGGTGCGGGCCGGCGTGCACCCCGACAACGTTGACGCGGTGGTGGATTGTGTCCTCGAAGAGATCGACAGGATCCGCCGAGAGCCGGTCAGCGACCAAGAGCTCGCCGACGCCCGATCGGCGATCGTGCGCTCGCTGCCGCGTAACCTCGAAACCAACGAGGGCAAGGCGGCGGCGCTGCATTCGATCGAGCAGTATCGACTGGGGCTCGACTACCTGGACCGCTTCCCGGATCTCATCGATACGGTCAGCGCCGAACAGGTCCTCGCTGTCGCCGAGAAGCGCCTGCACCCCGACCGCTGCGCGGTGGCGGTCGCCGGACCGTACCCGAGCGCCGACGATGGGGCAGAGAAAGCCTGACATGGCGTCGCGCACCGACGTGGTAGGAGCGCTCGATGAGTACCTCGACATCGACGCGATCGCCGACGCTGCGCTGAACGGGCTGCAGGTCGAGGGCAAGGAAGAGGTGGTTCGGGTGGCGCTCGCGGTCGATGCGGCCCAGGTGACGATCGAATCCGCCGTTGATTCTGACTGTCAGCTCCTGGTCGTGCACCACGGCTTGTTCTGGGGCCCCCAGGTTCCGCTTTCCGGAGTTGTCGGTCGTCGGGTGCGTGCCTGCTTCGTTGCTGACCTCTCCGTCTACGCCGCCCACTTGCCGCTCGACGCCCACGCCGAGGTGGGCAACAACGTGCTGCTAGCGGAGCGGCTCGGGGCGCGAGTCGATGGTGCCTTCGCCGACATCGGCGCCCTCGCGAGCTTCGAGGAGGCCATCGAGGTCGGTGCGCTGGCCGGTCGACTCGCTGCCGCCGGCTGCGACGAGCCGTTAATATGGTCGTTCGGCGGCGAGAAGATCCGCCGAATCGCCGTCGTTACCGGACGTGGCTGCAGCGCGCTGGACGACGCCGTCGACGCTGGGGCGGACTGTTTCGTGACCGGAGAACCCGTGCAGGAGGCGTATCATGCGGCCCGCGATCACGGCATCCACTGCCTTTTTGGCGGTCACTACGCCACCGAGACCTTCGGTGTGCGGGCGCTCGGCGACTGGTTGGTGCAAGAATTCGACGTCGAGGCGGTGTGGATCGATCACCCCACCGGCATCTGAACCGGTTGCCGATGCTCGTCGGGGAGGCCGGCGGCTGGCAGGTCGCACCATCGAGGATCAACATGACGTATACGTTGCGACGGCTGGAAACCTACGACGACTACAAGGCCTGCGAGCGGTTACAGGGGCAGGCCTGGGGCTTTTCTGACCCTCTCGACGTCATTCCGCTGACCAACCTCGTGACCGCGCAAAAGTGGGGCGGTTTGGTGTTGGGGGCCTTCGATGAAGGTGGCGGGCTGTACGGCTTTTGCTACGGCTTCCTGGGCCGCGATCCCGGAGGTCGGCTGGTGCACTGCTCGCACATGTTGGCGGTCGACGAACGGGCGCGAAACATGGGGCTGGGGGCGCGGCTCAAATGGGCGCAGCGTGACTACATCCTGGGGCAGGGACTCGACATGATCGTCTGGACGTTCGATCCGCTCGAGTCGGTCAATGCATGCCTGAATTTCGGTAAGCTCGGCGGGCTCTCTGATGACTATGTGATCAATCTTTATGGGGAGACGACGAGCAAGTTGCACGCCGGCACCGCGACCGATCGGCTGACGATCAAGTGGCTGATCGACTCGCCGCGGGTAGAGCGGCGCGCCGCCGGCGAGGTCGGCGAGGTCGCGGCGGCGCTGGGCGCCGGTGGGTTCGATGCCCCGTGGGCCCTACAGGCCGACGGCTGGGGTCCCGGCGAGCCGGTGCTTGACCTCGACGCACCCCGTATCCGCTGCGAGATTCCGGTGAGCGTGCAGGAGGTGAAAGCCCACGATTGCGGCGCCGTGGTGGCCTGGCGTGCCGCCACCCAGGCGCTGTTCACCGCTTACTTCGAGCGCGGCTACTACGCGCGCGAATGCGCCCACCGGTCCGGTGACGGAGCGGACGAAGGCCCGAAGACCGTCTACCTCTTCGAGCACGGCGATCTCGAAACTGACGGCGCAGAAATGCGCCGCGACGGTAAAATTCGGGAGTAGCCATGCACGTCGAAACCCTGGAGCTCTTCTGGATCAAGATGCCGATGGTCGGTCCGTTCACGACCTCGTTCGGCACCACGCAGGAGCGTGAGATCCTGCTCGTGAAGGCGAGCGCCGGCGGCGCCAGCGGTTGGGGCGAGTCGGGAGCCGACGGCGTGCCGATGTATTCGTATGAGACGGCGCGCACCGGCTGGCACATCATCGAGGACTTCGTCGCCCCCGTCGTGCTCGAAGAGGAATGGCCCGACGAGGGCTTCGCCGTTGCCTACGCTGAGAAGTTCTCTTCGTGGCGCTGGCACCCGATGGCCCGCTGTGCGGTCGAAGAGGCCCTTTGGGCGCTCGAGGCGCAGCGGCGAGACGTTTCGCTCCAGAGCTTGTACGCCAACGCTCGCTCGATACAAGAGCGGATCCCGGTGGGGATCTCGTTGGGGATCCAGGACGACTTCGAGGCCCTCGCCGACCAGATCGCCGCCGGCCTCGAGCAGGGCTACCAGCGAATCAAGCTGAAGGTCGAGCCCGGGAGGGACGTTTCCGTCGTCGAGTCTGTGCGGGAACGGTTCGGTGAGATCCCGCTGATGATCGACGCCAACTGCGGGTACCGCAACGATCCCGACGCCCTCGGTAGCCTCAAGGCGCTCGACGGTTTCAACCTATTGATGATCGAGCAGCCGCTCGCCCACGACGACATCGATGGAAACGCGCCGATTCAGGCCGAGCTCGAAACGCCGATCTGTCTGGATGAGAGCATCCACTCGGCCCGCCACGCGGCACACGCCATCGACATCGAGGCCTGCCGGGTGGTCAACATCAAGGCTTCACGCGTCGGCGGCCGCGCCGCCGCGATCGCCATCCACGACCTGTGCGCGGCGCGCGAGATCCCGGTGTGGTGCGGCGGCATGCTCGAGTCGGGCATCGGCCGGTTGCACAACATCGCGATGGCGTCGCTGCCGAACTTCCAGATGCCGGGGGACCTGTCGGCGTCCAAGCGCTACTGGCAGCAAGACATCATTGATCCCGCGGTCGAGATCGACGACGAAGGACACGTGACGGTGCCGAACACCGTCGGGCTGGGCCACGAAGTGCTCGAAGATCGAATTCGCGACAACCTGGTCCGCTACGAGAAGTTCACGCTCTAGCCGAGCTGTCATTCCGTTCGCTGTTGCACCTTCTCCCTTCTTGCGTCCAACCGCCCACCTGTGCGGAAAGCGGGCAGCGAGGCGCCGAAGGCACCGAGAGGTTGGGGGCGGGTGGCGGGTATTCAAGAAAATTTTGGCTTCCGCCTACCCGATCAGAAACCGCGGAACCAACAACATCGCCGCCAGCGTGGCGACGATGATCGAGATGATGTTCATCACCAACCCGACCCGCATCATCTTGGGAATCGTTACCATCCCGGAGCCGAACACGATCGCGTTGGGCGGTGTCGCCACCGGCAGCATGAACGCCATCGAGGCGGCGATCGCGGCCGGCGCCATCATCAGGTACGGGTGGATGCCGAGCCCCGTCGCGGCGGAGGCGTATATCGGCATCACCAGCGTCGCGGTCGCGGTGTTCGAGGTCAGCTCGGTCAGAAAGATGACCATCGACGTCGACATCAGCACGATGCCCCACTCCGGCAGCCCCTCGAAGCCGGTCACACCGTTGGTGATCCAGGCGGACAGGCCACTGACCTGAAACGCTTCGGCGAGCGAAAGGCCGCCGCCGAACAGAATCAGGATGCCCCAACGGATGTCACGGCCGTGCTTCCAGTCGAGGGCGAACTCCGGCTTGCGCAGCGAGAGGGGAATGCAGAATGCGGCGATCGCCGCCGCCATGACGATGGTGGCGTCGGCGATCGTCGGGAAGAACGTCTGCAGGCCGGGGATGACAAGATCGCCGATGTGTTTCTCACTGCGCAGCACGAGGGCGATGGCGGTGATGCTGAAGATCGCGGCGGCGGCCTTCTCGCCGCGCGACATCGGGCCGAGCGCCTGGAGCTGCTGGCGCATGAAACCGCGCCCCAGCGCCAGCCTCTTGGGGACGGCGCAGGCCAGGTGCGTGAGGTAGTACCAGGCCGCGGGTATGAGAATTGCGCTCACCGGCAGGCCGACACCCATCCAGGCGACGAAGTCGATCTGCCCGCCGACGAGCTCCTCCGCCATACTTGCGAACACCAGGTTCGGCGGCGTGCCGATCAGCGTCGCGACGCCGCCGATGGATGCGGAGTAGGCGATCCCGAGCATCAGCGCGGTGCCGAGCTCATCGATGCCCGGGTCGTCGTGCTCAACGCCGGCATCACTCTGACGCCGGAACTCGCCGATGAGCGCCATCCCGATCGGCAGCATCATGACCGCCACGGCGGTGTTCGGGATCCACATCGACAGCATCGCCGTTGCCAGCATCACGCCGAGCACGAGGCGGCGCGGTCCGGTGCCGACGGCGACGACGATGAGCAGCGCCAGCCGCCGGTGCAGGCCCCACCGCTCCATGGTCTTGGCGATGAAGAAGCCGCCCATGAACAGGAAGATCAGGTGGTTGGCGTAGGGGGCCGCGGCCGCCTGCGATGACAGCACACCGGCTGCCGGAAAGGCGACCAGCGGCAACAGCGAGGTCACCGGAATCGGTATTGCCTCGGTCATCCACCAGATCGCCATCCAGACGGCGATCGCGGCCGTCGATTGCGCCGCGGGCTCGAGTCCCGCAAGTGGAATCAGCGCCACCAGAACCGCCGCGGCGGGGCCGGCAACCAGGCACAAAAGCCGATGCGACGATGTCGGAGCGGCGCTCATGGCGACAGGGTATCCTGACACGATGTCCAACGTTGCAGCGGAGATCTTTGGCGCCTACGACATCCGCGGCGTGGTCCCCGACGATCTGACCGCCGACCTCGCGGTGCTCGTCGGCAAGGCCTGCGGCACAACGGTTCTGTGGCGTGGGGGGAGCCGCGCCCTGATCGGTAGGGACGGCCGTCTTTCGGGCCCCGAGCTCTCGAGCGCGCTTTCCGACCGTGTCCACGCGACCGGGTGCAACGTGGTCGACGTCGGCCTGGGCCCGACCCCGACGTTCTACTTCGGGAAGCACCCCGCGAGGCCCTCGAACAACGGCCCGATCATCGTCCTACGCTTCGAAGCGGAAAGCCTGGAACGGCTCGATGAGATCCAGCAGCTCTACAACGAGCGTAGGGGCCGGATTGAGTCCGAGTTCGGCGTCTCGGCGGGGAGCTGACCCCGTGGCGGACCCCGCGCCCAGAGGCGCAGCCTCCTTCGACCCCCACGTCTACGCGATCATCATGGCGGGTGGCGGGGGCACGAGGTTCTGGCCGTTGTCGCGCCGGAGCCGGCCGAAGCAGTTTCTTTCGATCACCGGCGAACGGTCGCTTCTGGAAACCACCTGGGATCGGGCGTTGGACGTGGTTTCCGGGCCGGACCAGGTGATCGTGGTCACCGCCAACGACTATGCGGACATGACCCACGAGCAGCTCCCGGAGCTGCCCCACGACAATCTCCTGCTCGAGCCGCAGGCGCGCAACACGGCGCCGTGCATCGCCTGGGCAACCGCGTTCATTCGCCAGCGGGACGCCGACGCCGTGGAAGTGGTGATGCCGGCGGATCACCTGATCGGGGACCGTGAGGCCTTCAGGTCCGCGGTTTCGACCGCCATCGAGGCAGCGCGCCAACACGGCGTGTTGGCGACCTTCGGTGTGCCGCCGCGCTACCCCGAGACCGGCTACGGCTACATCGAAGCGGGCGACGCGCTGCCGCCGGTCGGCGAGGCGGGCATCGAGGTCTTCCGGGTCAAGAAATTCCGCGAAAAGCCCGATCTCGAGGCCGCAGAGCGCTACGTGGCGGCGGGCAACTACTTCTGGAACAGCGGCATCTTCGTCTGGACGGCGGCGGAGATCTGGAAGTCGTTCGAGGAGTACCTGCCGGAGGTCTGCGGCGCTGCCGCGGGCATGCTCGAAACCACCGACCACGAGGCCCGCGCCGTTACCTACGCCGAGATGCCGGCTACCTCGATCGACTTCGGGGTCATGGAGCGGGCCAAGAACGTCGCCACCGTCAGGGCCGGCTTCGACTGGTCCGATGTCGGGTCGTGGGCGGCGCTGCACGAGGTCAGCGATAAGGACGAGGGCGACAACGTGGTTGTTGAACCGGTCGATGAGACAACGGGGACCACAGACGTCACTGTAACCTTCTCGACGGTAACCGAATCCGGCACGACGAGCCTGACCACCAGCAGTACCGGCCAGCCGGCGCCAGAGGGCTTCAAACTCGGCAATCCTAAAACATACTTCGATCTGACGACCACGACGACGTTCTCTGGTTCTATCATCGTCTGTATCGACTACAGCGGAATGAGCTTCAAGGGCAAAGAGGAGAAGCTGAAGCTGTTCCATTTTGAAGTTACCACGGGCGATGGAACAGCGAACGCGTGGGTAGACAGCACGATCTCG
>JADFNY010000183.1 GCA_022563115.1 Acidobacteriota bacterium
GGGGTGATACGCATCCTTGAGCCCGGCCAGCTCGGCCGCCACGTTGGCGGGCTCGCGCACGTGGTAGGTCTGTCCCCAGATCGGTTTCGCGCACCAGTTGCAGTGGTAGGGGCAGCCGCGCGTCGTCACCATGTTCATCGAGTAGTAGCCATGGTGCCGTTGCCAGAGAGCCCGATACCTCGGCACGTCCACCAGGTCCCAGGCCGGCTCCGGGAGCGGATCGAGGTCCTTGATCACAGGGCGAGGCGGGGTGCGCACGACCTCACCCGTTCCACCACTCTTGAAAGCGAGTCCGGCGATCTGCTCGAGGGGCGCCCCGCTCCGCCCATCCAGATGGTCCATCAGCGCAGCCAACGTCTCTTCGCCTTCGCCGATGAGGACCATATCGGCCCCATGTGCCAAATACTCTTCGGGATGATCGCTGGCATCCGCCCCGCACACGAGTATCGTGCAGCGTCTGCGCCGCGCCGCCTCCACCATCGCGAACGCTGCCTGGCGCATGCGCAGTAGGCACATCTTCGACAAGTAGTTGAAGTTGTCCTCGTACAGGACCGCGACTCGGGGCTGCTGATTCTCGAGGGCGGTCTCCCACTCCGTCTCCGACTCGGCCAGCATCGCGTCGAACAGCCCGACCTCGTAGCCGCGGCGGCGTAGGCAGGCGGCGGCGATCAAGGTTCCCAGGGGCGGATATGGTTGCATCAGCCGCCTGAGCTTGGGATCGAACCGCAGGTAGTACGACTGGCCGAACAGAACGTCAGTCATGGCTTTGTCCATACCGTTGGGAAAAGAGTCGGGCGTAGAGACGGTCGGGTTCGAGCTCCGATTCGCGCGGTGGAAACAGACGCCCCAATTCGTCGGCGGCAACCGACTCACCGAGATGTGCCACCACTCGATCCCGAAACGCTTGCTCAATCACCGGTCCATAGCCGCCTCGGATCACCTCCTGCCGGTCGTGGCGATAGGCGCGGCGGAACTGCTCCCGCCGCCATCCTTGGTAGTACAGGCGCAACGGGTAATACAAGAGGAGCACCCTGTAAAGCGTGTGCTCCAGGCCGTTCCCCAGCCGTCCGCCCAGGAGCCACTCGAGGCTGCGGGCGAGTCGCGGGCGAGTCACCTCCGTCAGCCGCTTCCGCCGGTCGTCGGCGTGGGAGAGGTTCGGGAGGAAGCGTCCGATCCAGCGATTGGCTCCCAGAAAGCGCAGGTGGGTGGCGTCGCCCCACAGCGGTACAGCCTGGGCTACCTCGCGAGCGAGGTACAGGTTGGCGGGCCCCACTTCCAGGGAGTCCAGCGTCAGGAGGTAGTTCGGGCAGACGCGCACCGAGAGCAACGAGGCGACGCGCCGCAACAGCATCGAGCAGATCTGCACCGTCCATAGCCGGCCGCGTTCGGTCACGAGAAAGAAGTCAACGTCCGCGTCAGGGCGCGCATTTCCGGCCGCTTGGGAGCCGCACGCGGCCACCATGCGGACGAAGGGAACGTAGGTCAACCAGTGAGCGTAGCGCGCCGCCAGCCGCCACCGTTGGTCGCTGATCTCCTGCCGCTGTCGCCGCACCTCGACGGTGTGTTCGCGGCCCGTCAGGGTGAGAAGTCCGTCGGCGTTGGTGAGATGCTGACCGATCAAGCCCGCCAACGCCCCCTCAAAGGCCTTCTTCCCCGGGTAGGGGGCCACCAGGTAGCGGTGCAGCTCATCTTCAGTCAGGGGATAGTCAAACAGATCGCTGTACAGAACCGTGAGCAGAATGGCGCGCTGTAGCGTGCACAGGTCTTCCCCGCCCGGTGACGACATCACTTCGACCTGTTGGGTCCGCTGGTTGCCATCAGCGCCTCCCGATACACGTTGACGGTTCGATCGACCATCTGCTCGACATGAAACTCCTCGAGCACACGCTGTCGCCCGTTGGCGCCCATCCGCCGCCGGCGCTCCGGATCGAGCAGCAACGCGTTCACCGCCTCCGCCAGAGCATCTGCGTCGCCGACGGCGACCTCGATGCCGGTCTTGCCGTGCTGATTGACAAAGCTCGTGCCCGTACCGAGTTCGGTGCTCACCACCGGCCGGCCGGTCGCCATCGCTTCGAGGAGCACCTGTCCGAACGCTTCGCTTCGGTGTGACGAAGGTAACACCACCACATCGGCCGCCGCGTAGTAGAGGGGCAGCTCATCGTCTGGCACGTGTCCGAGGAATCGGATGCGCGACGCCGCCGACGACTTTGCGGCGAGACGCTGCCATTGCTGTTCCATGGGGCCGGCGCCTACGACCAGGATCCGGGCGTCGATGCGCGGAGCGGCCTCGATCAGGACGTCGACACCCTTGTAGTAGCGCAACCGGCCGACGAACAGCACCAGCGGACTTCCCTCCCGCCGCCGGATCTGGTCGGCGCGCTGCGGATCGACGGATTGAAATCGTCTGGGATCGATTCCCAGGGGCACTACGCGGCAACTCTTGGTCATCCTTCGGAGATAGGGCGAACTCTGAACGTACATCGGACTGGTAGCCAGGACACACTCGGAGTCTTCCAGCAGCCGTCGGATCAAGGGGCTGTACAACTTCCCCAACCAGCGCTGACGAACGATGTCGCTGTGGTAGGTGACGATGGTCACGCGGCCACGCCCGAAGAGACGATGCGCGAGCTCCCCAGGCGGGTACGGAAAGTGAAGATGGGTCACGTCCGGCATCATGCGGCGCACCCAGCCGACCAGGCCTGGGCTCAGGGGCGTGGAGGCGACGGTGCCCCACGAGCGGGCGCGGATGACCCGAACCCCGTTCTCCTCTTGCACCGAGGCTCGGCCGACGGCCGAGGCGACCAGCACCGTCACGTCGAGGTTGCGCCGAGCCTGTGCCTCGGCCAGCAGCCGAAGGTGGTGCTCGATACCCCCGACCACCGGAGGATACGCCTTGTAGATGTGCAGGACGTTCAAGAGCCATGTCCCCTGGTCTCGAGCTGGCGACCGGCTTTGCGGTAGGCACCGAGCGTGAGCGCGGCAGTACGCGCCCAGGAGAACTCTCCGGCTCGCTTGAACCCGCGAGACACCAGCCGCGCGCGGAGGTCCTCCTCGTTCAGCACTCGGTCGATCGCCGTGCTCATCTCGGCGACGCTCGTCGGGTCGAACTGCAGGGCCGCCCCACCGCTGGTTTCGTCGAGAGCGGGCGTACGGGAACAGGCAACCGGTGCGCCGCACGCCATGGCCTCGATAACCGGCAGGCCGAACCCTTCGCACAGCGACGGCTGCACGACGAGCTGGGCGCCGCTGTAGAGGGCCGAAAGGTCGCCTTCTTGGATCGTCCCCGGAAACAGGACCGCTCCATGATTCAGCATTCTCGCTCGCTGGCGGGCCCCGGGGTAGCGGCGATCCTCCGGGCCCGCGATCACCAGCCGGCAGCCATCGCGCCGCTCCTCCGCCACCCCGGCCCACGCCTCGACGAGCCGCGGAAGGTTCTTGTGCGGCCTGTTCGTGCCGACGTAGAGGACATAGCGTTCCGGTAGGCCGAGGCGCGCCCGGACGGCCGCGATCTGCTCTGGCGGAGCTGGCCGGAAACTCGGATCTGCCGCCTCTGGAACCACGGTAATCCATTCGGACGACACCCCCCACACCACCCGGAGGTCGTGGCCGACGGCTCGTGAGGGAGTGATGACGCCCGTCGCCGAGGCCAGGGCGCGCCGCAGCAGCAGCCGATAAAGAAGACGGTGGCGGATCGACGAAAGGGCGCCGGGCCCGCGAATCGGGATGAGGTCATGGATTGTCACCAGGCTCGGGCAGGACAGCCGGCCGGCCGACAAGATGTGTGGGGCGTGAAAAAGCGCCGGCGACAGGTGCCGGCACGTGCGGCGAACCGCGAGTTGTCCTCGGAGCGAGCGAGGACTGGCGCTGGTGGGTACCAGAGCAACACCGCGGGACTCCAGGGCGCGGAAGTCGAACCGCGTCTGCTGTTGGTCGCGGTTGACGAGCAAGCCGAGGCGCTGCTCCGGGGCAACCGTCGCCAAAGCTTTCACCAGATTGAAAACGTAGCGTCCGATGCCGGGATAGTGGTCGGTGATATACCGACCATCGATGATGATGGCGCCGTTCCAATTTGACGCGGTGCCGGTTGCCACGTCGACAACGTTGCCGGGTATCATGGATCACTGTCCGTAGTGTCCCGGGGATTGATCGTGAACCGACCGGAAAGACGCATCTGATTGCAGATTCGGGAAGGGGTGACACCTCGTCAAAACTTCAGAATCGATCGCCGGGGCCCGTGCCCGAGGTCAATACGTGTTGGTGCGGAGATACGGCGTGGGAGCCCTTGGGCGCCGACTATGCCCACTGCCTCGGTTGTGGCTCGTTATTCTATACACGCGCGTTCGCCATCGAGGACTACACGTCGGCCGAGAGCCCTACCGCGTTCTACGGGGCACAGTACTGGCAGGAGCACGTACCCAATGTACTCGGGCTCCCGGGTCTCGCGGAAAGGGCGCGCTCCGACCTTGCCGAGCGCGCCGTCTACTACCTCGAGAGAACCCTCGAGTACCTTGCTCCCGGCAGCGAGATTCTCGAGCTCGGCTGTGCTCCCGGAAGCTTCGCCTACCTGTTGAACCAGGCGGGGATGAAGGTGACGGGTCTCGAGGCGAGCGACCACGCTGCGGAGTTCGTGCGTCGAACCTTCGGCCTCGACGTGCATTGCGGGACGCTCGAGCAATCGGGGATGAAGCAACAATTCGAAGCGATCGTGATGGTCGATGTGCTCGAGCATCTCCCCCGCCCACTCGAAACGCTGAAGGCCTGTGTCGATCGATTGCAGGGTGATGGGGTTCTCCTGCTTCAGACGCCTTGCTACCGCGGAGAGGGAACCGCCTGGCCGATGCTGTTGCCGGCCGAGCACTTGTATCTTTACACCGCCGAGTCCGTCCGGGCGCTCCTCGAGAGAGCCGGGTTCACGGTGATCGAGGTCACCCACAGCCTGTTTCCGCACGACATGTGGGTGGTTGCGTCGCTCAGCTCGTCGCTGCCCAAACGAGCCGAGCCGCTCGAGGGGGTCGCACCGCTGGCAGTCGCGATGATCCGCTTGTCTGATCGGCTGGCCAGCGCGACCGAGCAGCAGGCCGCCACCGATCGAGACCGGGCGGCAAAGGACGAGGTGATCGCACAGATTTCCGGGGAGCTCGAAACGGTGCGGGCGGATCAGCGTGCCAAAGAGGAGCTGATTGTACGGATTTCCGGAGAGATCGAAGCGTTGCTGACGGATCAGCGTGCCAAAGAGGGGGTGATTGCCAGACTCACCAAGGGGTCCTGGTGGCGGCGATGAAGACCCCGCCGGGAGACGGCTTGTAGCGTCATGCATATCGGCGTACATCTGCAGGCCTTGAGGCCCGGGAAGATCGGCGGCCACGAGACCTACGTTCGCCAGTTGGTGCGTCTTCTTCCCCGCATCGATCCCGATGTTCGGCTGACTCTGTTTTGTGCCGACTACAACGCCCGCACTTTCACCGCCGGGCCGCACGTCGAGGTGCGTGTGCTCAGCGCCCGTGAGTTCGCGGCGCTCGATGCCGAGAGCCTCCGCCGCCACCGACTTGATGTCTGGTTTTGCCCGTTGCTCGTGCTCGAGCCACATGAGCCCGGTCTCCCCGCGGTCGTCAACATCCCGGACTTGCAGCATGAGACGTTCCCGGAGTTCTTCTCGAAGCGGATCCTCGACTGGCGAAAGGAGCACTACCCCCGGAGCGCACGGCGCGCCGATGGAGTGCTCACCCACTCCGGCTTCTCGCGCCGACAGATCATCGAAGCCTTCGACCTCCCGGCCGACAAGGTGCACGCGATTCACCTGGATGCGGCGCCGGGGTTCTCAGCGAAGCCGACCGAGGACGGCAGCTACCTCAGCGATCTGAAGTTCCGGCACGAGCTACCGGACCATTTTCTCTACTACCCGGCGAACAACTGGCCCCACAAGAACCACGCGGTGTTATTCGAGGCGCTGCGCTCGGGCGAGCCGCAGATCGATCGCTCATTGCACCTCGTCTTGACGGGGGCGGAGGTCGAAGGGGCAGAACCGTGGGCCAGTGTCATTCGAGCCAGCGGCCTGGAAGACCGAGTGCGATACCTCGGCTACCTCCCAGCGGAGGATCTCCCCGGGCTCTATGCGCTCAGCCGGTCGCTGGTGTTTCCATCGCTGTTCGAGGGATTCGGCATGCCGGTGGTGGAGGCCATGCGCGCCGGCTGTCCGGTCATCTGCTCGACCGCCGCCGGGCTGTCGGAGGTGGGCGGCGATGCCGCGCTGTACTTCGATCCCGAGCGCGCGGATGAGCTTGCCGTCGCGATCGCCACTGTTGCATCGGGAAAGAGCCGCGAACTGGTCGATGCCGGACACCGCCGGGCGGAGCGCTTCTCCTGGGAACGTACGGCTCTCTCGACCCTCGACGTACTTCGCGAGGTTGCGGCGGCGGCACCCTCGCCGAGGGCGCGCCCACCGCTGGGCTCGCCACCGCTCATATCGATTGTGACACCGTCTCTGCAACAGGGGCGCTTCATCGAGCGGACCCTGAAGAGCGTGCTCGAGCAGGGCTATCCGCGGCTGGAGTACTGGGTGATCGACGGCGGCTCGACCGATGGCACACTCGAGACGCTCGAGCGCTACCGGCAACTGTATCCGGATGTCTTCCGCTACCTCTCGGAGCCGGACAGCGGCCAGGCCGAGGCGGTCAACAAAGGCCTCGCGCGTGTCCGCGGAGACATCGTCGGCTGGTTGAACTCGGACGACACCTACGAAGCCGGCAGCCTGGCGGCGGTGGCTCGCGCCTTCGACGAGCATCCCGCCTGCGACATTATCTACGGAGGGGCGCAATTCATCTCGGATTCCGATGAGCCGATGGGAGCCTATCCGACCCGACCCCGGTTCGACTGGCACACGTTGGTTCACGAGTGTTACATCTGCCAGCCCACTGTGTTCTGGCGGCGAGCGGTTACGGACCATGGGTATCGGCTGGACGAAGGACTCCATCTGAGCCTCGACTACGACTTCTGGATCCGTCTTGGCCGTCGATTCAGTTTCCGCTTCCTGGACCGGCACATCGCCAACTCGCGGGTCTATCGAGAGAACAAGACTCTCAGCCAGCGGGAGGCGGTCTTCGAGGAGTCGTTCAGGGTCGTCAAGGATCATTTCGGCTGGGTGCCGTGGTCGTGGGTGATAGGAAGGGCCCACTTCCGGCGACAGGGGGCGGATTCGTTCTTCAACGTTCGCCCGGTCGCGCCGTTGACGTATCTGTGGGCGCTCATTTCCCTCGTTCGGCACAATGGGTCGGCGCCGCAATACTGGCCGCGCATCGGGCGCGACGTCTGGCCGGTGTTTGCCCGCGGTTCCAGCTCCGGCCAGACCGGGGCGATCCACAGGTCGTACATCTCGCGGCCGAGGGCATGGAGGAATTCGGGGCGGACGAAGGGGCGCTGCCCCGGCTCCTCGAAAATGGCGGCGAAGGCGTCGCTGAGTTTCTTGCTTTGGGCGGCCTTCTCCGCGTCCGCGACGATGGGAAGGCC
>JADFNY010000184.1 GCA_022563115.1 Acidobacteriota bacterium
GTACCATCACCGCCACCCGCAACGGAGAGCCCCTGGAAGTCGAACCAGGAACACCAGCTTCTGACGTCACCACACCGCCTTGGTGGAGATGGACCACAGGGATTTCGGCGTCGCACAAGCTAGCCTCCACAACACCGATCCACTAGTGACGAGTTCCGTTACCCCGGGACACCAGACCCCAGGCCGGCAAATGCGGGAGCCGGGTACCGAATTGACAGATTTCGGCGGAGACGGTAGCTTGGTGCCCGGCACAGAAAACCCTCCGATGAGCTTGTTCACGACTTTCTAGGTTTCGCCCGGCATGCCGGGCCGGGATGGGTGCCTTGGCACGTTCCGGCACGGGCGCGTCCGTTGCAGAACCGAAGAGCTCAACCGCCGGGTGCGCCGACATGGTAACACGCGGAAAGCCCGCGAACACCGGGTAGCGTCCTGGCCGAGGACGCCACCGACCACAGCACAACAGGGAGTAGCAGCATGCGTCTAAACGGTACGGTCAAATGGTTCAATGACTCCAAGGGCTTTGGCTTCATTACCCCCGAGGACGGGTCGCGCGATTGTTTCGTGCACCACTCCGCCATTCAATCGGATGGTTTCCGTTCGCTGGCCGAGGGAGAGACGGTCGAATTCGACCTGGTCGAAGGTGAGAAAGGCCCCGCCGCAGAGAACGTCACCAAAGCAGGGGCGTGACGACTGGCCATGGAACAACGCGAAAGGGGTGCCTCCTGAGGTGCCCCTTGGCATATCCGGCCACTTGGTGGCTGGTTCAGCGGCGTCTATCGCCGCGAATGGATCCCCGAACATCTCCACTTCAGAGCCCACCAGCGCATCGCCCCGCTGATCGGCCTTGCCGACGAGGACTGGAGCACTTTAGGTCCGGAACCCCACGCCACCCAGCGAGTGACCCGCCGGGGGCCGGATCCTCCTCGAGCGGTGGCTACTGGCGGTTCCAGGTACCGGTCTGTACCGACGACTGCCCCGTCAACACCAGAGGCATCTTGCCGGCCATCAAGGTCAGCGCCGAGATCGCCGAGGCCCGCGGCATACCGGAGAAGAAGGAATGCCTTTCCCCCCCGTACCACACCGCCTTCGACACCCCCATAGGCCTGCTCGAGTTTCTGGCGCAGCTACGCGAGCTGTCCGGTGGCAAACCGGTCGGCTTCAAGCTCTGCATGGGCCAGCTCCACGAGTTTTTCGGCATCTGCAAGGCGATGATGGAGTCGCGCCTTCTCCCCGACTTCATCACCGTCGACGGGGCGGAGGGCGGCACCGGCGCGGCGCCCATCGAGTTCTCCAACCACGTCGGATTGCCGCTGCGCGAAGGCCTCGTGATCGTGCGCAATTCTCTCGTCGGGCTGGGGCTCTACGACGACGTCAAGATCGGCGCCGCCGGAAAGCTGGTGAGCGCCTTTGACATCGCTGTTGCGATCGCCCTCGGGGCACATTGGTGCAACGCCGCCCGCGGCTTCATGCTCGCGGTCGGCTGCATCCAGGCTCAAACCTGCCACACCAACGAGTGCCCGGTCGGCGTGGCTACCCAAAACCCCCGCCTGGCGCGCGCCGTCGACGCCTCCGACAAGGGCGAGCGCGTTTTCAACCTCCACCGCAACACCGTGGGCGCGCTCGCCGAAGTCACCGCTGCCGCCGGCCTCGACAACCCCTGGCAGCTCCACCCCGGCCTCATCTACGAGCGCACCGCCCAAACCGAGATCCATTCCTACGCCGAGCTCTACGACCTGTTCGAGCCCGGCCAATTGCTCGAAAACCGGGCCACCGAGCGTCTGCAGCCATACTGGGATGCTGCTCGCGCGGATTCGTTCCGGTTGGGGGCGGGCTGCGATCGGCTTTGACGGGCGCCCCGCGCTACCCCATGCGTAACGCGATAACCGGGTCGACACGAGACACGCGTCGGGCCGGCATGTAGGCGGCGACGAACGCGACGGTGGCGAACACTGCGGGTACGGCGATGAACGTCAGCGGGTCGAAGGCGTCGACGCCGTACAGCAGCGTGCCCATGCCCCAGGCCGCCAGCGCCGACAAGCCGAGCCCTATGACCGTGCCGACGAGCACCAGCTTCATGCCGCCGGCGGTCAACATCTTGACCATGTCGCCGTACTCGGCGCCGAGCGAGATACGAATGCCGACCTCGCGGGTGCGCTGCGCCACGGCGTAGCTAACGACGCCGTACAACCCGATGCTCGCCAGCGCCAGCGTCAACACCGCGAAGGCGGTGAGCACCACCGCGGCGAGTCGCGCCGGCAATAGTTGACCGGCGATGTGGCGCTCCATTGTCTTGGTCTCGAACACCATGAGCTCGGGGTCGAGCTCACGGCCGGCCAACAGCATGTCGCGCGCCGTCGCTTCGGCGTCGGTGGCGGTGCGGGCGACGAAGGTCACCGACGGCGTGTAGTTTTGACTGAAGGGCAGGTACACGAACGACCGGGGCGCCTCGGCGATGGTGCGGATCTTGGCGTCGCTGGCAACGCCGACGATGGTCAGGTCGGGGAATTCGCTGCGCGTTCGACGGAGGATGCGCCCGACGGCTGATTCTCCGGGCCAGAAGCGTTGCTCGAGCGCTTCGCTGACGATGGCGACCGCCATCGAATCCTCGCTGTCGCCATCGTTGAAATTACGGCCGCGCAGGATCTTGACGCCGGCGGCCTCGAAAAACTCGGGGTCGACCGTGGCACGGTCGCCGCTGTGGCCGTTGCTCCCGGCCGGCGGCTCGACGCCATCGACGTTGAATGTAATGAATATCGTGTTGGTCAGCGTCAGGTGCAGATTGTTGATGAGGCCGACCGAATCGACGCCCGGAAGCTGCATGAAGCGCTCGCGCAGGCCGCGAATAAACTGCTGCCCCTGGTCGGGATCGTAGCGCGTGCCCGGCAACACGATCGTCAGAAGGCCGGCCGGTTCGTTGCCGAAGCCGGGGTCGATCGACTGGGTCGCCCGGGCGCTTCGCACGAACAATCCGGCGGCTACCAGCAGGACGAGGCAAAAAGCGACTTGCGCCACGACGAGCGTGTTGCGCAGCGACACGCGGCGCGGCCGGCTCGACCCCGAGCCACCTTCCTTGAGTGTCGCCGCCACGTCACCCCCGCTCCCCTGCCACGCTGGAGCAACGCCGAAGAACAACCCCGAAATCACCGAAACTGCAAGGCTGAACGTCAGCACGGCGGCGTCGGGTGCAACGTCGACGGTCAGCGGAATAGGCAACGGCAGGTCGATCGCGAAAAGCAGCTTCAGCAGCCACACCGAAACACCGATCCCCCCGATGCCACCTAACAACGACAGGCCGAGGGTCTCGGTGAGTAGCTGGCCGATGATGGAGCGCCGCGTCGCCCCCATCGCCAACCGGATGGCGATTTCCTTCTGCCGATCCATCGCGCGGGCGAGCAGGAAGCTCGCCAGGTTGGCGCAGGCCACCATGAGTACCAATCCGACGAGAACCATGAACAGCCCGGCGGCGGGCAACATGATGCGATCGATCGGCGGCCACATGACAATGTCGTTGCTGGCGTAGGCGAGGAATTCGTTGTCCGCCTGCCAGTAGTCGGGATAATCCCGCTTCAGGTCCGCGGCGATCGTATCGAGGCGGGTCTGGGCCTGCTGGATCGAAATCCCGTCCCTGAGCCGCGCTTTGCCGAACAGCCAGCCGGAGCCACGGTCCTCGAGCTGGTCGCTGAGCCCCGGTCTCAGATGGTTGATCATCATGACCGGCAGAAACAGCTCCGGGTTGAAGGTCGGCACGTTGCCGGTGTACGACTTGGGGGCGACGCCGACGATCTCGTACTCCATTCCGTTGATTCGCAGCAGCTCGCCGACCACCCCCCGGTCGCCGCCGAACGCTCGCTGCCAGTAACCGTGGCCGAGAACGGCCACCGGATGGGCATCTTTGGCGATGTCGTCGGCAGGGCCGAGCAGGCGGCCGACCTCCGGCCGTATCCCGAGCAACGGAAAGTACTGACCTGAGACCGCCTCCGCGGCGAGCATGTTGACCCCGTCGTTGCGATCGACCGACACGAAGGCGTAGCCGCTGACCGAAACCGACTCGAAGACGTCGGTGGCGTTGTCACGGACGTCGCGGAAGTTGGGGTAGGAGAAGATGTTGTACTGGAAGTCGCGGACGCTGGTGTAGATCTCCACCAGCTCGTCGGGTGATTCCACCGGCATGTCGCGCAGAATCGTCGCGTTCACCAGCGTGAAGATCGCCGTGTTGGCGCCGATGCCGACGGCCAGCGAGAGAACGGCGGTGGCGGTGAACCCCGGGCTCTGTCCCATGCGGCGCACGGCGTAGCGCAGGTTGCGCCACAATACGGAGAACGGCATGTCGCGGCCGCTGTCGATCGGGTTCGCGGCGGCGCGATCAGCGCGCGGCTTGCTGCGCGCGATCAGATCCGCGGCGACGTCGTCGTTGCCGAATAAGTCGAGCAACTCGTCGACCGAGCGACCGGCGGCCAGCCCGTCCTCGAAATGAGCGATGAGCTCGCGCGCCACGTCGGCGGCGCGCTCGTCCTCCAACTTGCTTGCTTGGAGCAGCGAGCGAACTCGGTCGCGAACGGGTTCCGACAGGGAAGATTCCCCCAGGATTCTCTCGGCTTCCTTCATCTCAATGCCTCCTTGGCCTCACCCGCAAGTCTCACTCGCCGGACCCACCCTGCGTCCGCCATGGTCCGCTAGCTGTCACCGCCCGGCGAGACCACGCCGAGGCCTTTCATCGCCCCGACAAGCCGATGCCACTGCTCACGACGAGCACGCAACCACGACGTACCCTTGGCCGTCAGGGCGTAGTACTTGCGCTTGCGACCGTTGTCGGCCTGGCTCCAACGGCTTTTCACCAGGCGCTTGGCCTCGAGGTTGTAGAGCAGCGGATAGAGCGTCGACTGTCCCATCGCCAGCACACCGTCGGTCTGTTTCGACAGCGCCTCGACGAGCTCGTAGCCGTACATCTCGCGCCGTTCGAGCAGCTGCAATACCGCCAGCGGCCCGGCGCCACGCATCAATTCACGTTCGATTCTCATCTTGGCTCCTGCGGTGGGCCGGTCTCGTCGAGTCGCCGCAACGCGCGGCGGCCGCAAGCCTCCTCACACATACTATGTACGACGTAGTAAGGAATTTGTTTCACCCCCCATAGCGTGCACCTGAAGGGGTTTACGGTCTTCCAGGTCGGGTGATTTCGGGTGATTTTGGTATCAATCTGGTATCAGCAGAGGTATCCGCACGGCATCCGCACGCGCCCGAAGGAAGGCACCAGGACATCACTGTCGACGCCGCGGTGCCAACCAACGAGGGTGATCACCCAGGGGCGCTCGAGCAACAGGTAATAGAGACCCGGATCTCTAGCCAAACAACGCCGGCCCTGAAAGCTGGTGTCCATAAACAAATCTGTAAACAGAGAGGGGAACACGATGAACGAAATCCGACTGCTTTGCATCGCAAGAATCGATCTCTCCTGCGTCGGGCCCAGCCCGGACGACCCTTACGACGAGTCGCTCTTCATCGACGCGGTCCCAGCGGGGCCCTTGTGCTGGGAAGGCCTTCTCGAGGTTGGCGCACGTCGGGAGACAGACGACCGCACAGAGAGAGGCTACGTCCTAAAGGCGTGGGTCATCGACCCCATCGCGCACCGCTATGTCCACGACGAGGAGTGGATCGATCCGTGCAACGACCAATGGGGACGCCTGTGCGATTACGTTAGTGACTGGTCGCAACGCGTAGAGCCAACACCAGAACCTGACTGATATCACTCGAGAACGGCCACGTTTTCGGCCACGCCTTTAGCACCCCCTGTAAGCGGCTCCCGCCTTCCGGCTACAATCCTGCCGGGTTCCCTCTGGCAGAGAGCCGTCTGTGGTCGGCAAGAAACTTGGTCATTACGAGATCCTTGAACCGCTCGGTGCGGGCGGCATGGGAGAGGTGTATCGGGCGCGGGATACGAAGCTCGGGCAGCCGTACACGGTCAGTGGATTTCTGCTCTTGCTCGCAGTGGGGCTAGTGTGCTTCGTGGAGGATGCGGAAGCTCAAGAGCCCCTCGGGCTCTCGTGGCGGGCTGAAGTCTCCGCCCCGGCGTTTCCAAGAGGTCTCGGTCCCCGCGTTTGCATCGATCAGGGTCACAACAACTATCACACCGCAGAGGGAGGATACGGTCCGTTTGCCAGTCTCCTCCGCGACGATGGTTACGTTGTGGAAGGCATTGAATCAGAGTTCAGCGCCGAGACTCTTCAAAGGTGCCGAATCCTGGTCATCGTCAGCCCGTTAGCTGACGGGAATGATGGTCATCAAGGTGTAAGCTGGGCCTATCCTCATTCTTCCGCTTTCTCACAGGCGGAGCTAAACGCTGTAGTCGACTGGATACGCGGTGGCGGAGCGCTGCTGTTGATCGTGGACCATGCGCCGTGGCCGGGCGCAGCAGGCGACTTGGGGCTGCTACTCGGCGTTGTAATGCTGGATGGCCACGCCGACGTAACAGAGTCGCCCGATGTCTTTCGGTCCAGAGACACACGCGCCCCATCCACATTGGCGTTCGGAACGCTCGGCAACCACCCAATTTTCGAGGGTCGAAGCGACGGCGAGAGAGTCGATTCCGTCTTCACTTTTGGTGGGCACGCCTTCTGGCCCTCGCAAGCACTCCAGCCCCTGCTGATTTTTGATTCGGACGCGGTTGCCGATATCCCGTTGAGCGACAACCTCCCTGGGGTACCACGATCGGAGTGGCCGCGCATTTCGATAGCGGGATGGCTCCAAGGTGCGGCAGGACTAATCGGGGGTGGCAGAATTGTCATTTTGGGAGAAGCCGCAATGTGTACGGCCCAGGTAGACGAAGACGGAGCATTCGGTATGAATCACCCCCGCGCAACCCAAAACGCGCTGTTCTGCCTGAACATACTCCATTGGTTCTCTGGGATGATTGGCGAATGAAGGTCTCGCACCTGGTCTGCCTATGATGCCCGAAGTGCCATCTAACACGTTTATGGCTACAGGGGTCAAGAGCACACATCATAAAAGCCGGTCAAGCGATTCAGTCGATTAGACTGACGCTCTCTCCTTTTCCGTTTATTACCGGTGCGTTCCGGATGTCTGGGGAGTTCATGAGCGGTTCTCGGAGAGCAAAGAGAAATGCACGCGATCCTTTTCCCCTCAATTCAGATTTCCGCATCACGATAACAGAGCTATCAGTTTCGCATTTTGTACGGAGAGCGAAACTGGAAGCGCGTCGTAGCATACGCTTCAGAAATGATCGAATGGACCTCGTCTCATTTCGTTTTCTCTTTCACATTGCACTTCCGCCCCTAACCCCGTTTCTTTAGTCTCAGTTTCCTGAAAGCTTGTATTTCTAATGCCAGGGGACGTTATTATGACATTCCCGAACACTTGTCGACATGGTCGGAAAATCCATATCGCATTACCGAATCCTGGAGAAGATCGGCGAAGGTGGAATGGGCACCGTGTACAAAGCCCAGGACACCACGCTTGATCGCATAGTTGCGCTCAAGTTCATTCGCTCC
>JADFNY010000185.1 GCA_022563115.1 Acidobacteriota bacterium
TCCACAACCCTCGACCCTTGTCAGCACCGTGCGATTGCGATAAGAAATGCCACGAACAGAGGCGGAAGGTGTTGATGCTATGAGCACGCGGAGGTGGATGATCATGTTTCGATGGGTCGGTGGTCTCTCCTTGCCCGTCGCGGTTGGCGCATTTGCCGCGCTCGCCTGCTCGCCGGCACCGGAATCCGAGACGATCACGTTTGGTCGAAGCGGCGCACCCGGCGGGCAATGGCCTGTACATGGCGGCGACACGGGCCATACCCAATACGCCGCCCTCGATCAGATCAACGCCGACAACATCGCCGATCTCGAGATCGTATGGCGATGGAAGTCGCCCGACGTGCAGCTCCGCGAGACCCAGGAGGAGCTGCAAAGTGGCGGGATCTTCCGCCACGAGGCGACGCCCTTGATGGTCGACGGGGTGCTGTACGTGAGCACTTCGCTCGGTCAAGTTGTCGCGCTCGATCCATGGACCGGGGAAACGATCTGGTCCTACGATCCCGAGCTCTGGCGCGCCGGTTCACCGACCAACCTCGGCTTCTTGACGAGAGGTGTCGCCCATTGGACCGACGGGAACGACGCCAAGATCTTCTACGCCGGTGGAGCCAACGCCACGCTGGTCTCGATCGACGCGAAAACGGGTGCGCCGGACCCGCAATTCGGCGATGGTGGGAAGGTCGACCTGACCGCACGTCTCGGCCCGCACGTCTCTTCCAGCAATTACACCGTCACATCTCCTCCGGTCGTCACTCGCGACGTGGTCATCGTCGGATCGTCGATCCAGGACACACCGATCCGTCGCGAAGCCCCCCCCGGGGACGTGAGGGCCTTCGATGTGCGTACCGGTGAACTGAGGTGGACCTTCCACACGATCCCGCGCGAGGGAGAGTTCGGGGTCGAGACCTGGGAGGACGAGTCCTGGAAGACCGCAGGATCGGTCAACGTCTGGACGATGATGTCGGTCGACGAGGAGCTCGGGTACGTTTACCTGCCGCTCGGCACGGCTTCCCACAATTGGTACGGCGGGCACCGCCCCGGCGACAACCTCTTCGCCACCAGCCTCGTGTGCCTCGATGCCACCACCGGCGAGCGCGTCTGGCACTTCCAGTTCATCCACCATCCGATCTGGGACTGGGACCTACCGGCTGCCCCGACGCTCATCGACATCGAAGTCGACGGCGAGCCGATCAGGGCCGTCGCACAGGTGACCAAGCAAGGGTTTCTCTTCGTCTTCGATCGCGTCACGGGAGAGCCCGTTTGGCCGATCGAAGAGCGCCCGGTTCCACAATCCGACCTGCCCGGCGAAACTGCCTCGCCCACACAGCCGTTTCCCACCAAGCCCGCGCCGTTCGAGCGCCAGGGCTTCACCGAGGATGAGCTGATCGACTTCACGCCGGAGTTGCGGGCGGAGGCCCTCGAGATCCTTGCGGATGTAGATGGCGGCCCGCTCTACGCCCCGCCGTCGACCAGGGGCACGCTCGTCAACCCCGGCTGGGCCGGGGGTGGCAACTGGAACGGCGCCGCCTTCGATCCGGAGACACAGATCCTCTACGTGCCCTCTTGGACGGATTGGAACTTGGTGATCCTGGCCGAGCCCCAGCGGGCGAACGCCAACTTCGATTACTTGTGGGGCGGCAGACGTGTGCCCGACGTGCAGGGATTGCCCCTGTTCAAGCCCCCATACGGTCGGATAACCGCCATCGACATGAAAACCGGCGAACACCTCTGGCAGGTAGCCAACGGCGACGGCCCTCGCAGCGACTCACTGCTCGAGCACCTCGACCTCCCGCCGCTGGGCACGAGGGTCGAGAGCTTCCCGCTGCTGACCAAGACCCTGCTGTTCGCGACGACCAACGGCGACGGCTGGAATCCCCCGACGTTACGGGTCTTCGACAAAACGACCGGCGACGTGTTGCGTGAGATCGAGCTCCCGTCGAGCGTCCACGCCACCCCGATGACCTATCTGCTCGAGGGCAAGCAGTTCGTGGTCGTCGCGATCGGGGGGCGCCGAGATCCCGACGAGCTGGTAGCGTTGGCGCTGCGTTGAGCCGAGATTAGCCGGGACTTCTCAAAGGGTGACTGCGGCGCGAGAGCCAGGCTATCGCCCCACGATCGCGATCCCTTCGATCTCGATCAACGCTCCATCGGCGTAGAGCGAAGGAATTCCGATCAGCGTGGCCGCCGGAAAATCCACCTCCGGAAATCCGTGAATGCTCCGCGCCGGGCCGAGGACGCGGGCGTCCTCACGTCCGTAGTTCGCGAAGTAGAAGTTCACCTTCACGAGGTCTGCGACGCTGGCGCCGGCCGCTTCCAAACGCCTTCGCAAGTTCCCGTAGGCTTGCCCGGCCTGGGTCTCGAGGTCGTCCGCCCGCCGGCCGACTTGACCGGAGACGTAGACGGTCTTCGTCGCTCCGCTCTCGGTGGTCACGACCTGGGTGAACCCACCGGCCGGGTCGATGAACGTACGCTCGACCTGCTCGCGCTCCACTCCCTCCTCGCCGACAACGGCGACAGCGTCGACCTCGACCTTGAAACGATCGGCGGCAAGCGCTTGAACCCCGATCAAGGTGCTCGACGGGAGGTTCTCGCTACCGAGGGCGACCGTGCGTACCTCGCCGAACACACGCCGGTCCTCGGGCTTGTAATCGGCGATGTAGGTATTGGTCTTCACGACGTCCGCGAGGCTTGCGCCGACGGATTCCAGGTTCCGTGCCAGCGCTTCGAAAACCGATGCGGATTGCGCCGCGAGGTCGTCGCCTTGGGCAACCTGCCCGGAGACCCAAATGGTTTTGACGCCCCCGCTGGTCACCGTGACCACCCGGCTGAATCCCGAGGACGGCCCGACGAACTCGCGCTGCAGCACCGCGCCCCCGGCGGCGGGATCCTCGATGACGGCGATGGCTTCGATCTCGACCTGTAGCTGCTCGACGAACAGCGACTGGACGCCGACCATCGTGCTGGCGGGCCAGCGGCCTTCGACGAAGGTCCGGCGCCGGGCGTCGGCGATAACGCCGTAGGTTTCGGGATCGAAGTCCTTTACATAGATCCGGATCTTCACCACGTCGGCTGGCGTGGCACCGGCGCTCTCGAGCCTCCTCACCACGCCGGCGAAGGCGCTGTCGACGTGGGCCACGAAATCGTCGCCTTGACCTACCTGGCCCGAGACGTAGATGGTCTTCACACCCTGGCTCGTCGACGTGACGACCTGGGTAAAACCACCGGCCGGGCCGATGAACTCCTTGCTCAACCCCGCGGCTTGCGGTTCGGCGAACGCGCTCGCTGCAACGATCAGCGCAGGTGCTGTAGCGGCGAAGAGAATCTTCTTCCACTCAGTGACAGGCATTCTGACTGCCTCCTTCGACCAAACCACCCCGGCGGGAATCTATCCTCTCGATCGCCGGATGAACAACCGCCGGCCACCGTGGACCAGGGCGGCCTCGTTGCCCGACAAGAACGAGCCGCACGACCGGCAGCGGGACTCATCGCGCTCTGGCGTCTCGCCGCAACGCTGACAACGGCGGTCCGTCTTAGTACTCCGTCCCATAAGTACGATGATGTTTGCCGGCCGTCTCACGGGTGAGATCAAGGCGCGAGGAGGAGTCGATGGCCGAAGCCATCGGCGACGACGAGCAACGCAGAGATCGCCCGTGAGACGGCCGGCCCTACGGGTGGCGGCGGGATGGCGGTGCCTGCGGCGTCACAGCTCCTCGACGATGGCTACCGCATCGCCCTCGTCGCTGCTCCTTGCCCTCGCCGCCATCGCGCTCGTCACAAACATCATCGTACTTATGGGACGGAGTACTTAGTACCAGCGTCCCGGCTCGACCCGGACGGGGTCGAGTCGGCCTCGGCCGCACCCTCCGACCGGTAGGCCCCGTAACTAAGGTGCGGATCTAGCAGGCCGAGGTGAAAGTGGAGCCGTGGAAGAGTTAATGTAGCGACACCTTCGGAAAACGCCCGTCGGCTCGGAGGAGCAAAGATGAACGTGAATCTCTCTACCTCGCTTCTACTCAGGCACTGCGCGATCGGCGCGGCGGTGCTCATGTTGTTTGCGGCGCCGCTGTTGTTCCCCGCGGCTGCGCAGACTCCCGCCTCCGACACCGAAGAATGGGAGGTGCCCAGGACGCCGTACGGTCATCCGGATCTCCAGGGGAACTGGACCAACGCGACGCTCACCCCCTTTACGCGGGCTGCCGACCGGGCCCCCGTTCTTACGTGGGATGAGGTCGCCGAGATCGAATCGGGCCAGGCGGAAATCGTCGCCGAACGGGCGGCGCCGAGCGACCCGAACCGTCCGCCTCCTCCGGAGGGTGGTACGAACCCGATCTGCATCGATTCGCCGACCTCGTGCTACAACGAAGCGTACAGGGAGCCCGGCGAGCGGGTGGCGGTGGTGGATGGTGAGCCCAGGAGCTCGCTCCTCACCCATCCGCCGGACGGCCGCGTGCCGGAGCTGACGCCCGAGGGACGGCAGCGGGTCGAAGAGCGTAGGGCATTCAGCAGGCAGTTCGGTGCATACGACAATCCGGAAAACCTACCCCTCGCCTCGCGCTGCATCGTCTCCTTCGGCTCCAGCGCCGGTCCGCCGATGCTCCCCAACTACTGGTACAACAACAACTACACGATCGTGCAGAACGCCGATCACGTGATGATCCTGACCGAGATGGTGCACGACGTACGGATCATTCGGCTTGGTGAGCCCAGACCGCTGCCAAGGGATTTCCGTCCGTGGTTCGGTGACTCATGGGGTCGGTGGGAAGGGGACACGCTGGTGGTCGAGACCACCAACCTCAACCCCGCACATCCGTTCCGCGGCGTCCCTCCCTCCCAAGACCTGAAGGTGATCGAGCGCTTCACCCGGGTCGACGAGGAGACCATCCTCTACGAGTTCACGATCGACGACCCGACGACCTACACCAGCGTCTGGGGGGGGCAGATTCCCTTCAAGCGGTTCGACGACCTGCTCTATGAGTATGCCTGTCACGAAGGCAACTACTCGCTCTCCGGCGTGCTAAGCGGCGCCCGCTATCAGGAGAGAATGGAGGCCCGGAGGTAGCCCCTCACGAACGCCCCCGGCACCCATCTCTGCCTCACTTGATCAGTTCGGTCGTAGTCCGACGGCGCGATCCTCCGCATCGCACCCGCGCTTGGCGACGGCGACTTTGTGACGCGGAAACTTGCTCCTTGCGGCACAATACGGTCAGCAGCACGATTTCGTGACGTACCACCGCTTCGCCAAAAGGAGGCAGTCGATGAACGAGAACGCCGAGGCCACCACCCTCTCTGCGAAGGAGGCGCGCAAGTGGGCCATGCTCTGCCACCTCAGCGCCTTGGCCGGACTGCTGGGCAACGGTATCGGATTCCTCGTCGGTCCCCTCGTCGTGTGGCTCATCAAACGTGAGGACGACCCGCTGATCGAGGAGCAGGGCAAGGCGGCCGTCAACTTTCAGCTGACGATGTTTCTCGCCTTGTTCGTCAGCGCGCTGCTGGTCTTCGTGCTCATCGGCATACCGCTGCTGATCGGCGTCGGCCTCATGATGGTGATCTTCCCCATCATCGCTGCGGTGAAAACGAGCAAGGGCGAGCATTATCGATACCCGATCTCGATTCGCTTCCTCTCGTAGCTTGCTACGCTTGCTCAACACCACTGAAGGGAGGCCACTCCGATGTCATCACTCATGAGTGCGTTCGGCTGGGGGGCCACGCTGCTGGCCATTGGCGCTGGGCTGATCATCGTCTACTTGGTCGTCAAATCGCGCTACAAGAAGGCCGGGCCCGACGAGGCGCTGATCGTCTACGGCCGGCGCAAGCTCATCGGCAAGAAGGTCGTCGGCGAGGAAGGACAAACACTGGGGTACCGCATCGTGCGCGGCGGCGGCACGTTTATCATTCCGGGTTGGGAGGCCTTCGAGCGGCTGTCGCTCAAGATCATGACGCTCGAGATGAACCTGCCGCACGTGTACACGGAGCAGGGGATCCCGATCAACGTGAAGGCGGTCGCCCAGGTCAAGGTCAAGGGCACGAACGCCGCGATCCAGCGCGCCGCGGGGAGCTTTCTCGGCGTCGAGGTCCGGGACATCCAACGGACCATCCAAGAGACCGTCGCCGGCCACCTCCGCGGCATCGTCGGGACGCTGACTGTCGAGCTGCTGTACCGCGATCAGAAGTCGTTTCAGGAAAAAATCCGCGAAGAGGCGCACAGGGACCTCGACGGAATGGGCTTCGAGTTCAAGTCGTTCGTCTTCCAGCAGATCCAAGACGAACAGGGCTATCTCGACGCTCTCGGCCAGCCGAAGATCCAGGAGGCGCTCAAGCGAGCCCGCATCGCCACCGCCAACGCCGACCGCGACGCCGCCATAGAGGAGGAGGGAGCCCGCCGCGCCAAGGAGCAAAAGCGCCTGCAGGTCGATACCGAGATCGCCGAGGCCGACAAGCTGCTGTCGTTGAAAAAGGCCACCATTCGAGAGGAGGTCGACGTTGCCGACGCGCAGGCCGTCAAGGCCGGCGAAATGGAGCTCAAGCAGCAGGACATCGGCATCGCCGAGAAGGAAGTCGAACGCCAGAAGCTCGAGCTCAATGCCAAGGTGCGTGAGCAGGTGGAGGCCGAGCGCTACGAGATCGAGCAACGCGCCGCCGCCGATCGCAAGAAGCGTGAGGAGCAGGCCGAGGCGCTGCTCGCCGAGGGTCTGGCTCGTGCCGCCGCCGAAGCTGCGCAGCGGCGCGAGGTCGGCCTCGCAGAAGCCGAGGCTATCGAGGCGAAGGGCACGGCGGAGGCCGAGGCTCGGCGGTTGCTCGCCGAGGCACTGAAGCTGTACAACGAGGCCGGGCTGTCGATCGAAGCGCTGAAGATATTGCCTGAGATCGCCGCTGCCGTATCGGAGCCGCTGTCGCGGGCCGGCACGACGACGATCATCAGCCAGGGCAACGGCACGGGGAGTGGCACCGGCGCCGCCAAGCTCACCGAGGACGTCGTGCAGGTGCTCAGCCAGCTCGGGCCGATCCTGCAGCAGCTTGCCGGCGTCGACCTCAACCAATTTCTGCGTGGCATCGCCGCCCTGCCGGCGGCCGCGGCGACCAACTTGGCCAAGCCCGCCGACGCCGAAGGAGCGGATGATCAGGCATGACGCTTGATGAGTTCTTGCAGGAGCTCTCGGCACGTCGCGGGTTACACCGCAAGATCGGCCTGGTGACGCGCTACTGGCGCCAAGTGCAAAGGCTGCCGGCCGACAAGCGGCAGCAAGTCGCGTTGGCGCTCGGCAGCAAGGCGGCGTGGAATCGGCTCGAGAAGCTCTTCGCCAAGGACGGCACCCTCTCCGATGGAGAGCTGGCGGTAAAGCGCGCCCTCGACCGGGTCGGTGGGGCCGACCCCGATGAGCTGCGTGAGCTTGCCTCCAAGGTTCGTTCCGGAAACTACGCCGACGTCAGCAGGGAGCTGGTCGAGGTGGTCGGCCGGGCGCTCGACGAAGAGGCGGATGCCGACGACACCGGCGGGGTCA
>JADFNY010000186.1 GCA_022563115.1 Acidobacteriota bacterium
AGGTTGCCTTTGAGAGGCCCATACCAAAAGGGAGCGGCGGGAGTAGAGCCCATCGCCAATCGAACCGGCTGAAACAGGATCGGCGTAGCCGGCGAGGGTACGTAGGGTCGATACCGTGCCCCCTGGGCCGAGGACCTCGATCCGCGTGATCGCACGTTCCCCGTTTTGACGGAAATTCCAACCCTCAGAGGTAGATCCACTCTCCCGCTCGATCACCGTCCAGGCCAAGCGTCCATCCGGCAGGTAGAAAACCGAACGGAAGAGCCGGGGCTCAGTACTGAGTGTTTCAGGGTCTCCTCCGCTCGAGGCAACCCGGCGCACCAGCGCTGGTGGAGTGGGTACGAGTTTCGGCCCAATCTTCCAAGGTTGGGGTGAATTCCGCGCCGCCCGCACGAAGCTCAGATAGACGATCGCCTTACCATCGGGCGCCCAGTTCGGCCTGCCCGCCGAGGACTCGTGCGTTACCTGGGTTATCACGCCAGTCGCCAGCTCCAGCACAAAGACGTTGCCTTCGGTGCCGTCCCGATCCGAGCCGAAGGCCACGCGGCGGCCGTCCGGTGAGAAGACGGGATCGCTGTCGTAGTACGGCCCGAAGGTGAGCTGCTCGGCGGTGCCCCCCTTGACCGGCAGGCGGAAGAGGTGGCCGAGGATGGTGAAGATCAACCACTCGCCGTCCGGCGAGACAGTAACGTCGGCCGCTGTGACCTCGGTGGTCTCGAACTCGATGGTGCGTATTGCCGCCGGGCTGACGTTGCGGACCTCGAGGGGACCGTCGAGGGCATCATGGCTAGCGGGCGACGCCATGCCACCGATGGCCAGGACCAGCACGAGAGACAGGAGCGTTACTGCGCTCAGCCGCTGTCTCATGGGAGCAGCCTCCTTTGTGACGGGGTAGGGTGCAGCCATTGATGCAAGGAACGGGCTGAATACGCTCATGCGGCATAGCTTTCCGGCCGGCGAGCGATTCTGACTCCGTCCTTGTATTCGGCGCCGTCTGCGACCTCAGGTAGCAGGTGCCGGGCCTTCAGGCGGCGGAAGTTCTTTTCCGCTACCAGCAACAGCTTCCAGATCATTGCGGTGGCTGAGCTGACTTTCTTGTAGCGCTTGGCGGCCGTGGTGCGAAGCCTCACAGCAGCAAAGGGCGATTCGACGACGTTGGTGGTTCGCAAGTGCGGCCAGTGCCCCTTGGGATAGCGGTAGAACGTCACCATCCTCTCCCAGTCGCTCTCGATGATCTCTACTGCCTTCGGGAAGTCAGCGCCGAACTGCTCCGCGAACCGCTTCCGCAATCGGACTGCCTTCGCTTCGGTCTCTGCATACGGGATCTGGCACAGCAGGGCTTTGGCCCGATCCCGAAGCCTTTTCGGGAACCGATCCAGCACATTGAGGATCTTGTGATTCCAGCAGCGCTGCTCATCGGCCTCAGGAAAGATCTCCGCCAACGCTCCCCACAACCCCAGATGCCCGTCCTGCTGCAGCCCTCTGACCCGCGGCCCCCGCACCGTCACGGTGCCACAACCCATGTAGACGTCGAGTCCCAAAGGGATGTTCGGACGCTGCGGCGCTGATGAGGTCTGAGCTGCAGCGAGAACGGCAAGCAGAGCCGCTGTCACCAGACTTGCGATTGCCAACGGCTTATTTGTTGCCTTCGAGTTGCGACAGGAAGTTTTCTATGACCCAGAGTCCGCTTTTTCTCTCCGGGTAGCTGAAAGCGATGCGTCGCCCGTCGGGATGAACACGCACACCGCCCCGTCCCCACAGCGGCAGCCCCAGCCTCTCGGGTTCTCCGCCTTGCGCCGAGATACGCCACAGCTCGGACGGTCTCGAGGGTTCCCCCACACGCCTGCTGAAAAGCAGTTGACTGCCGTCCCGGGTCCAGGCAATCGAATACGTAAACCTACCGGCTGTCTCTTGTGGCAGTCTCAGCAGTTCCCGCGGAGTTCCGCCTGCGGCCGGCATGACCAGCAGAGCCTCCGCGGCAACGTGGGATCTTTTTGTGCTCGAGGCAAAGGCTAACCGCTGACCATCCGTCGAGAGGGCCAAGTCACTCAGGTGAGTGCGCGCGTCCGGGCGATAGAGTTGCATCTCTCGACCCGTTTGCATGTCTCGGACCAGGATCTCACAACTCTCGTCGTCTGTGTGGTGCACATAGAAAATGGCCTTCCCGTCGAGGGACCACGCAGCGTGCCACATGTTCCGTTGCGAAACCGGCACGGGCTTTGTCCTGGAGACGGCGATGGGGGTTACGTCACCGGTCTGGGCGTCGATCTGGTAAAGCCCTTCGCGACGATTGTTGTCTCGCCCGCTAACGAGGAAGGAGCGCCCGTCAGGGGACCAACGGAGGCGGGTGTCCCTGAAGAAGGCAAGCTCAGGCGACAGCTCGCGCTCCTCACCGGTCTCGAGGGATTGGATGACGATGACATTGGGTCGGAGTGCCCGGAAGAAGGAGAGGTAGGCGAGGTACTGGCCGTCAGCGGACCATTCGGGCAAGGTGTTGCCACCCCTGTAACGCTCGCTCGCCAGCGTCGGTGGCCCCACGACCTTCCCGGTCGTCGGGTCGAGCGTGGCGATGTAGACGTCTAGCAATCCCGTTCTTTGGTTGTAGTAATAGTTTCCGTTCGGGGTGAATCCGATCGGCCGGGTTCCTGGGACACCTTGCTTGACCAAGAGCGGGGATCCCTGCGGTTTGCCTTCAGCAACACGAATAACCCACTGATCCATGGTTCCCGTGCGGTCACTGGTAAACAGGATTCTCTTGCCGTCCGGGGTCCAGATGGGGAACTCGTCATTGGCCGGGTGCTCGACCAGGACACTTTCGAGACTGCCGTCGGTAGACAGCACGAAGATGTCACGCTCGCGGGAATCCTGTTGTGGGCGGGAGTCATAGGCAATGTAGCGCCCGTCCGGTGAAAGGCTCATCTTCCGCGGGTAGCGCCCCTCCAACGATTTGAGGACCCGCGCGGAGCCATCCGCTGTCGAGACGAACACGATCTGGTTGGTAGCGTCCTTTCGTTCAAAGACCGCCAGAATCTGTTTGCCGTCCGGGGACCAGGCGAATGGTTGGAGCCATGGGACTTCCTCGTTGCTGACGAGGACCTGAGGTCTCGAACCGTCTAGCCCGACGATATGCAGCTCCGAGCCTTCGTTGTTCCAACTTAGGTAAGCGACCCGTTGGCCATCAGGGGATATTGCGGGATAACCTGAGCGTCTGTGGCTGCCGGGGGTAAGACTACGGTTCTCTCCGCTACGCACATCGCGCACGGCCAGCTCGTCGCTGTCCTGAAAAATCAGGTAGCGACCGTCGGGAGAAACCGCCGTCACGGTGCGCGTCCACACCTGACGGATCACTACCCCGGATGCCTCCGCAGTTGCCGGCTGCCTGAGCGCCGCGAGCCGGGTGCGGGCCTGTGCCGTCACTTGGCTCTGGTCGGCGTACTCGCGGAGCAGACGCTCGTAGGCCTCGCGGGCCTTAGCCTCGCCGAGCTTCTCGTAGCAGCGACCCAGGTGTAGCAAAGCCTTGGCGGCGACGGGTCGCTCATTGCCGAAACGAGCGAGGATGTCGTTGTAAAGCTCGATCGCCTCACCCAGGTCTCCATCCACCAGCTCCGTTTGGATGGCGGCCTGTAGCATCACACCTGCCTGATCGCTGCTCTGCGCCTGGACACGAGGCATCGCGGCTAGAACGCCGATGAGAAAGACCGTCAGAAAGCGCGCTGTTCGAATCATCGTCATGATCTCGACCTTCCCGTGTGGGGCGAGAGCACCGCAACGCTGCTCGCGTTGCTGCTCTCCCACCTGGTGAATGCGAACAGGCTAGCCCGGGAATGTCGGCTCCGATTGAGAAAGCCTCGTTGGTTTGGCGTGATTTCTACAAGAGATCTTGACAGTCCCTGGCGTGTCTATCTTCGCCACTCCGGGGCTGCCTTCGCCGGCGCATCTCCCCTTGCCGGCTCATCTCCCCTTGCTGGCTCATCCTTCGAAGCGATACCCGAAGCCGCGTACGCTGAGCAGAAACGCCGGCCTTTCCGGATCGGGCTCGATCTTTCTACGCAAGTTACCGATATGGGTGTCGACGACGCGGTCGATGACGTGGGTATCGCGGCCCCAGACCTTATCCAGCAGCTGCCGGCGGGTGAGCACACTCCGCCGGTTCCGCACGAAGGCCGCGAGCAGCTTGAACTCGATCGGGGTCAGTTCCACCGGCTCCCCGCAACGCCGTAGCTCGAAGCGGTCGAAGTCGACCTCGAACTCGCCGAAGCGGAACACCTCGGGGCTGCCGTTGGCGCCGCGTCGAAGCACCGCCTTGATCCGCGCCCGCAGCTCCACCGGGCTGAAGGGTTTGGTGACGTAATCGTCGGCCCCGAGCTCCAGGCCCAGGACCTTTTCCGCTTCGTGGCTTTTGGCGGTCAGCAGGATGATCGGCGTCCGCGTTCCGGAGCGCCGCAGCTCCCGACACACGGCGAAGCCGTCCTTTCCGGGAAGCAACACATCCAGCAGGATCAAGTCGAAGGAGCCCGTAGCGACGCGCTCGAGGGCGCTCTCACCGTCGCCGACGACGTCGACCTCGTAGCCCTCGAGCACCAAGTCTTGCTGCAGCCCGAGGGCGATGTCCGGTTCGTCTTCTACGATCAGTATCCGGGCCATGATCATTCCTGTGCGGGCAGGAGGATGGAGAACTTGCTTCCCTCTCCTACCTTGCTCTCCAGCCGCACCTCCCCGTTGTGGGCCCGGACGATCTGCTCGACCATCGCCAGGCCCAGACCAGTGCCCTTGACAGCGTGGCCAGCGAGGGCGGAGCCGCGCACGAACTTGCGGAAGATCTCGCTCTGCTCCTGCCTGGGGACGCCGATGCCTCGGTCGCGTACGCTGATGGTCAGGCAAGTCTGGTCGAATTCTCCTGTCACCCATATGGTCTTGCAGGCGGGAGAATACTTCACCGCGTTGTCCAGCAGGTTCCACAGGGCGCGCCCAAGGGCGGCCTCATCGGCTCGTACCACCGCTTCGGCCCCGTTCCATCCGAGCTCCACCCGGTAGCCGCGCTCCTGGACTTCCTCCTGGAACTCCGAGGTCACCCGCTCGACCCAATCCTTCGCCCGCAACGACTCTAGGTTGAATTCGCGAGAGCCGGCTTCCATGCGCCCGAAGTCGAGAAGATTTTCGACGAGCCGGGTCAGACGCCGGGTCCCACGCTGGAGCGCGGCGTAGCACTTGTCACGGTCCTCCGAGCTCGAAGCCCGGCCGTCGGCCAGGAGGTCTGTGAACTGGCGCAGGGAGGTCAAAGGAGTACGGAATTCGTGGGAGACGGCCGCGACGAAATCGGATTGCAGGCGGGCAGCTTCGATCTCCCGGCTCATCGCCCGGACGCTGAAGTAGATGCCGGCAACGACCAGCAACGCCATGAATCCCAGTCCGGCGAATAGCAGGCGACGGCGGCCAGCCAGCCGGGCGAGGTCGGCCATGGGCTCGGCGTCAACGACGCGCAGGGTCCAGGGCAGCCCCGTGTCCGCCATGGTGCGCACCACGTTCTGGGCCTGTGAATCCGTGATCTGGGAGACGACGGTGCGCCCCTCCACATCAGCCAGCGCAACCCGGACCCCCTGGCGCTCGAGCAAACCCTGCAACGGCCCGAGCACCTGGCCTTCAAGAAAGCCGGGCCCGGCCACGAGCGCTGCCAGCCGATCCGCGCTACCGCGCCAGAGCAGGAACACCGAACGGTCGTGGGGCCGGAGGCTTTGGCGACCGACGAGAATCTTCTCCGCCGGTTGGTTTTGCTGCCATGCTTCCCAGAGGAATTTCACGCCGGCCGCAAGCGACAGGGCCGCGGGCTGGCGCTCTGCTAGATCCTCCAGTGAAACCGATCCTGCCTCCAGCCAGCGCAGCGCTTCGGTTGCAAAGTACATGTAGGCAGCGCGGTCGAGCTGCCAGCGGCCACGGTGAAGGTCTCGATCGAGCTGCTGGGCCTTGGCTCTCAGCTCTGCTTGGCGACCGAGTTGTTCCAGAAGATCGCATTGTGCGCGGCGCGCCACGAGCTCCGCGGGTTGGCCTCCGACGGACACCAGCCCCATGCTCGCCAGCTCGCTGTAGGTCGCTAGCGCAGCATCGGGTTGGCTGGCCTTGCGTTGATTTCGGGCCAGCCGCAGTAGTGCCCCGGCACGGATCCGGTCGTCATCGCTTTCCGACAGTTGCTCGAAATACGCGATGGCCCTGTCGAAGTCGCGGGTGCGGAACTCATGGTCCTCTCCGGCCGCAAACGTTTCCACCGCCGGCTCTTCCGCTGTCGGCAGGACGGGGTAGTAGGCCAGCCGATGCCCCGGGTATGCAAGCACGGTTCCAGGCTGGAACACCACAACGAGGGCATCCTCGCCCAAACCCTCTGCGTACGCTGACGCAGCCTCTTCCAGCCCGGAAGCCGGCAGGAGCGAAAGGCGGGTAAGCTGCTCCTCGGCGTCCGACAGAGTCTGGCGCAGCTCCGCAGCGATCAGATCCGCGGAACTCTGCAGCTGATCGTGCACGCGCTGTAGTTCCACGGCGCGATCCTGCTGTAGCAATCTCCAGCCTAGCCAGCCTAGGGCGGCCGAGAGCACCAACGTGGTCCCCAGAAACGGGACCAGCAGATCGTGGGGCGGGCGAAACCAATGACGAATGCGCATGATTCAGGTGGTGGCTCCGGCTGGACCATTATCTGGACCATCATAGGGGAAGGGCATTCAAGATTTGATGGAGTTCGCGTCAGGATTCCTTGAAATTGCACAACAGCCTTGGTCGATCCGACGCCGGGAGCCCCGCGCTGCCTATGGGTGGCGCGCAGCGCGCGGTGACTCAATCACGGACGACGCCGGGAGCCCTTCTTGGATGGTTTGTAAAGTGCCGCACCGAACCCGACCGGTGGGTCGACGAGAGTGATGTCAAACCTGGCGGCCGAATCCCCAATTCCCGCTAAACTATGGGCACAATCCAGGCACAGCCGAACTTCGCGCAACGCGTAAGTACCGATAAACAAAGGGCGCGCCCGTAGCTCAGGGGACAGAGCAGCGGACTTCTAATCCATTCCGGGCCGGTTTCGGCGATCCAGCAATGGCACGGGTTTGCGCCGAATCCCCCGTATTCAGCACAGTTGGGAATTGTGCAGGGTGTGCAGGGTGTACGATCGTGTGCAGGGAATTTCGCCGTGGTAGGGACAGTTTGGGGACAGTGGGAGCGGTCAAGCATTCGAGCGTGACGGTTCCAGATGCTGCGGCACAGATCGCCCAATGTGCCGAAACGTGATCGTCGCGGCGTTGCACGCAGGCGAGTTCGACTTCTCGTGACAACAAGAAGGGTGGTGCGACCGGCGATGCAGGGCTTAGCTCGGCGCCTCGGCATTGGCGACTGGCCTTCCGATTACACGCAACGCATGGCAGTAGCCGTTGGTCTTGGGCTGGCGACAGTCGCCCTCTCCACGGCCGTCTACTAC
>JADFNY010000187.1 GCA_022563115.1 Acidobacteriota bacterium
GGTGCCGGGAGGCAACGCCACGTCGAACGATCCTGAGCCCGTGATGGTGTCGGCAACCGGCGCTTGCCAACCGAAGCTGCCGCGCCCGCTAGCGACGCCGGCGAACCGGAAGCCCTGCAGGCGGGGGGCGGCCGTCAGCGAGGACAGGTTGATGTCGGCCGCCTCGTAGTCCAGCGACCAGGCGCGAGGGGCTGGCCCTAGTTCGGTCTCGATCCGTGCCGCGACGCTGCCGCCGTACAGCGATGCCTGGATCGTGTCTGCCAGCAGGCGGTCACGGGTCGCATCGATCTCGGCGCTGAGGTCGGTCACTTCGATGCCGGCGATGACGATCGTCGGGGCGGAGAGCGTGCCGGCGAAGTGTAGCGGCTCGTCGCCGAAGGTGAAGGTTCCGCCGAGCCTGACCTCGCCGCGGTACTCGCCCTCGGACTCGATGCCCGCCAGGGCGACCAGGTCAGCGACCTCGATACGCGCCTCCACGACGAAGTCTCCGTCGCTCCAATCGGTCACCGTGCCACGCGTCGATAGCTCGCTGTTGCCGACGACGAGTCGTCCACTATCGATTCTCAGCAGGTTGTTGCCGACGGTGAAGCGAAAAACAGCCTCGGCCACGTCCAGAGAACCGCTGCTCGCGGGGAGGCCCTCGGCTGCCCCGGGAGCGAGGTGCAGGCCGCCACCGCCGATGCTCAGAAAACCGGATCGGACGCGGGTGATCCCCGGCAGCCCTTCGGCTGGTTGCAGGCCGAGGCTGACCTCGGTGAGCGATGTGTCGAGGTTCCAACGCTGGTGGTTGATCTCGAGGGCGCCACCCTCGATGCTCAGGCTTTCGATCACCACGCTCAGCCGGCGGTCGCCGGAAGTCGAGAGCTTCAAGCCCTCGGGGCCGGCCGGAACGTCCCAATGAACGACCGGGGAATCGACCTCGAGCGCGCGGATCAGAAGTTGTCGCGACAACAACGCCCAAGGGCCCACCCGCAGCCGCGCCGAATCGACGCGCAGCAACAACTCGTCGCTGCCCGGGCCGCCGTCGACTTGAATGTCGTTGAGCAAGGCATCGAACGGCAGCAGGTCAAGCTCGAGGGACCCGATGCGAACGGCGCGGCCGAGCAGCTCGGTGCCACGGCGCTCGAGCCAAACGCGAACGGTTTCCTGGCCGGCGTTGCTCTCGATCCAGGCCCATGACGCCAGCATGGCGACCACGACGAGCAGCAGCGCGACGACGACCAACGCGCGGAACAGGCGACGTTGGCGAGAGCGGGGCTTAGTGGCGGAGCTCATTCGATGGTCGCCAACAAAGCGCCTCCCTCCACTGCTTGGCCCTCTTCGACCTGGATCGCGCCGACGATTCCGTCCCGTGGAGAGCGCAACTCGTTCTCCATCTTCATGGCTTCGACGACGACGATGCCGTCACCGCGGTCGACCTGCTGACCGGGCTGCACGAGAATACGGGCAACGCGGCCGGGTATCGGCGCCGTGATACGGACCAGCCCGTCGGTTGCCCCGGGCCCGTCGGTGACGGCGCGGTGACGGCGGATGTCGGCGGCGTGGACGCGATAGGTCCGCTTCTTCAGGTGGACGACGAGATGGTCGGGCTCCTCCTCGATGAACACCTCGTGCGAAGCGTTGTCGATCAGTAGCGAGTAGATTCCCGGCTGCGGGCGGCGCCAATCGATGGAGGTCTCGCGGGCGCCGCGTCCGTTGCCCTCGGCAGCGTCGGATTCGTCGAGGTGGCGCACGACGACGCGCTCGCCGTCACGGCGCACTTGATAGCGCCGAGGCGTCTCCTCGCCGATGGCGACTTCAACGATCACGCCTCCACCTCCATCACGGCTCGTGGTCAAGCCCGGCGGCGCGGCCGGCGAGCTTCCAGGGGGAACCCACGGTCGAGGGCGGCCGGTAGGCGCGCTCTTCCTCGCTCAGAAAGACGTGTAGCGCCGCTGCCAGCCGGGCCGCTTCGGCGATCGGATCGGCATCATCGCCGGCGCCGTCGGCCGCTTCTGGAGCATCGTTCAGAAAGTGGTCGAGATAGCCGGTGTCGAAGTCGGCGTTGATGAAATCGGCGTCCGCCAATACCCGTTGGAACAGCGGGATCGTGGTCTTGATGCCGCGGACCTTGTACTCCGCGAGGGCTCGCTGCAGCCTCCGTATCGCCGCCGGCCGGTCGGTACCCCAGGCGATGAGCTTGCCGACGATCGGATCGTAGTGGATCGGCACCTCGTAGCCCTCGAACAGGCACGAATCGTTGCGGATACCGGGACCACCGGGGATGCGCAGCGCCTCGACGACACCCGGCGACGGGGCGAAGTTGTTGTCTGGATCCTCGGCGTAGATGCGGCACTCGATCGCGTGGCCGCGGAGCTCGACGTCTTCTTGCTCGAACGACAGCTTGTCCCCCTGGGCGAGGGAGATTTGTTCGGCGACCAAGTCGATCCCGGTGAGCAACTCGGTGACCGGGTGCTCGACCTGGAGACGAGCGTTGACCTCGATGAAGTAGAAGTCCTGCGCCGCATCGAGAAGAAACTCGACGGTGCCGGCGTTGCTGTACCCGGCCTGCGCCGCGACCGCCAGGGCCGCCGCCCCCATCCTCTCGCGCAGCTCTTGGCCGACGACCGGCGACGGTGCCTCCTCGAGGACTTTCTGGTGTCGGCGTTGCAGGGTGCACTCCCGCTCCCCGAGATACACCTGGTTGCCGTGTAGATCGGCGAGTATCTGGATCTCGACGTGGCGCGGCGCGACGATCGCCTTCTCGACGTAGATGCGGCCGTCACCGAATGCCGAACGCGCTTCGCTCGCCGCGGTTTCGAAGGCGCTGTCGAGCTCGTCGTCGGCGTCGACCAGGCGTATCCCCTTGCCGCCGCCCCCTGCCGCCGCCTTGAGCATGATCGGATAGCCGAGCTCGTCGGCGAAGCGGCGAGCCTCGGCGGCGCTCTCGACCGGGCCCGGTGAGCCCGGTACCACCGTTACACCGGCATCGATGGCCGCCTGGCGTGCCCGCGCCTTGTCACCGACGAGCGCCAGGCAGTCGGCCGTCGGCCCGATGAAGATCAGCCCTTCATCCTCGCAACGGCGGGCGAACTCCGGGTTTTCGGAGAGGAACCCGTACCCCGGGTGGACGGCATCGGCCTCGGCCTCACGGGCGACCTGAAGAACGCGGTCGATGTTCAAGTAGGATTCGCTCGCCGCTGCCTCCCCCACGGGATAGGCGTAGGTGGCGAATCGGACATGGAGTGCCTCGCGGTCGGCTGCCGAGTAGATGGCGACCGATTCGAGCCCCAGATCCCGGCAGGCACGAATCACGCGGACCGCGATCTCGCCGCGATTGGCGACCAGAATACGGCGGATCGGGCTCCGATTGCTCATGGCCAAGGGGGTGCTGGGCGATTCCGGGGGGGACTCCATTAGAGCGTAGCCCGGGGGTGCTCGGCTTGCCACGCCGGCCAAGGGCTCCACACGGGTGGCGGCTTGCTACGAGGAGCTTCGAACGAAGCGCGCAGGGACGCCGGCGACCACGGAGCCCGACTCGACGGCCTTGACCACTACGCTGCCCATGCCGACGAGGCAGCGGTCGCCGATGCTTACTCCATCTCGGATCGAGCACCCGGTACCTCGGTCCTCGATGCGGCCGTCGTCACAGGGGAATGTTCCCATGCTTCTTCGGCGGGTTCCGGTCAACCTTGGTATCGAGCGCGAGCAGCGACTTGATGAGCTTGCGACGGGTGTCGCGGGGCCGGATGATGGCGTCGATCCAGCCGCGTTCGGCGGCGATGTAGGGGTTGGCGAACTTGTCACGGAAGTCGGCCACCTTCTCGGCGCGCAGCGCCTCGGGGTCATCGACAGCGGCAAGCTCGCGCCGGAACAGGACGTTCACGGCACCCTCGGGGCCCATGACCGCGATCTCGGCGGTCGGGTAGGCGAAGTTCACATCGGTGCGGATGTGCTTGGAGGCCATCACGCAGTAGGCGCCGCCGTAGGCCTTGCGGGTGATGACGGTGAGCTTGGGTACGGTGGCCTCGGCGAAGGCGTATAGAAGCTTGGCGCCGTGCTTGATGATGCCGCCGAACTCCTGCTCGGTGCCGGGCAGGAAGCCTGGTACGTCCTCGAAGACCACCAGCGGCACGTTGAAGGCGTCGCAAAAGCGCACGAAGCGGGCAGCTTTGACCGAGGCGTCGATATCGAGCGTGCCGGCGAGGTGGTCGGGCTGGTTGGCGACGATTCCAACCGCCATCCCGTGCAGACGCGCGAAGCCGACCACGATGTTGCGCGCGAAGCGCTCGTGAACCTGGAGAAACTGGCCGTTGTCGACAACTCCGCGGATCAAGTCGAGGATGTCGTAGGGCTTGTTCGGGTCCTCGGGAATCAAGTCGTCGAGCTTTTCATCGACGCGTTCGGGGTCGTCGGTGGGGTCGAGGCGCGGCGGGTCTTCGCGGTTGTTCGACGGCAGGTACGACATGAGCTCGCGGATCAACGCCACACACGAGCGATCGTCGGCGGTGGCGAAGTGGGCCACGCCGCTGCGCGCGTTGTGCACCTCGGCGCCACCCAGATCCTGCGCCGTGACCTCCTCGTGCATCACGGTTCGGATGACGTCGGGGCCGGTCAGGAACATGTACGAGCTGTCCTCGACCATGACGACGAAGTCGGTGATGGCGGGCGAATAGACGGCGCCGCCGGCGCAGGGTCCCATGATCGCCGAGATCTGCGGAACCACCCCGGACGCCAGGGTGTTGCGCAGGAAGATGTCGGCGTAGCCGGCGAGCGACGCGACGCCTTCCTGGATGCGGGCGCCGCCGGAGTCGTTCAGCCCGATGACCGGCGCTCCCATCTTCATCGCCAGATCCATGATCTTGCAGATCTTCTCGGCGTTGGCCTCAGAGACGCTGCCGCCGAAAACGGTGAAATCCTGAGCGAAGACGTAGACGAGGCGCCCGTCAATGCGCCCATGCCCGGACACCACACCGTCTCCCGGAATCTGGTGGTCCTCCATGCCGAAGTCGCGGCAGCCGTGGACGACGAAGCGATCCAGCTCTTCGAAGGTGTTGGGATCGAGCAGCAGGTCGAGTCGCTCGCGGGCGGTCAGCTTGCCGGCGTCGTGCTGTTTCTTGATCCGCTCCTCGCCGCCGCCGGCACGCGCCTCCTGCTCACGGCGCGCCAGCTCCTCGAGGCGATGTTCGGTCGACATCTAGCAGGCCATGGTGAACGTGTGATGGGTCTGGCGACCCACGCGCGCTGCGGATTGCGACGACAAGAGGCCATCTGCGGCGTTGCCGCTCCTCGACGATGTAGTCAACATCGCCGTCGGCGCGGCGCCTTGTAGCCGGCCTCTTGTCGTCGCAACCAGACCCATCACGCTTTCACCACGGTCTGCTAACGCTCGTCTCGTGCCTGGCCTCTTGTCGTCGCAACCAGACCCATCACGCTTTCACCACGACCTGCTAGGCCTCGACGGCTTCGGGGGCTACGGTCTCGCGGGCCTTTTCCCAGTCGGCAAGAAACGCGGCCAGCCCCTTGTCGGTCAGCGGATGGTTGAACATCGCGTCGAAGGCCTTGTACGGAATCGTCGCCACATCGGCGCCCATGAGGGCCGCTTCGAGGATGTGCTTCGGGTGGCGGATCGAGGCCACCAAGACCTCGGTCGGGAACCCGTAGTTCTCGTAGATCGTGAGGATCTGCTGGATGAGCTCCATGCCGTCGTAGCTGATGTCGTCGAGCCGCCCGACGAACGGCGAGATGTAGGCGGCGCCCGCCTTGGCGGCGAGTAGAGCCTGGGTGGGGGAGAAGCACAGCGTGACGTTGACGCGAATGTTCTCGTCGGCGAGCGTGCGGGTTGCCTTGAGCCCGTCCCTGGTGAGCGGGCACTTTACGACGACGTGCTCGTGGATTGCCGCCAGGCGGCGGGCCTCTTCGAGCATGCCGTCGGCCTCGGTGGAGACCACCTCGGCGCTCACCGGTGCCTGCACCAGCTCGCAGATCTCGTGGATGAGCTCCTCGAACGGTCGCCCTTCCTTGGCGACCAGCGAAGGGTTGGTGGTGACGCCGTCGATCAGCCCGAGGCTGGTGGCCTGGCGGATTTCGTCGACGTTTGCGGTGTCCAGGAAAAACTTCATCGTTCAACCTCCCGTCGCGCCCCCGGCGCGGGCCCGTGCTGCCGCTGTTTCGCTCCCCACCAGTCACCCCGGGTGGAAGCGGCGCAAGTCTAACATGGGCTCATGCTGCCCTCGGTCAGCCGATTTCGGGCATCTCGTCGAGGCGCCAGTCGTAGATCGGGAAGCTGTGGCAGACCTCGTCGACCTCGCCCCGTACGGCGGCGCCCACGTGCTCGTCACCGCCGCTGTCGAGCACCCGGTGGATCCAGTCGGCTATTTGGTCCATTTCCGCTTCCTTCATGCCGCGGGTGGCGACTGCCGCGGTTCCCAGTCGCAGCCCCGAGGTGACCATCGGCGGGTTGGGATCGAAGGGAATGGTGTTCTTGTTGACGATGATGCCGGCTTCGTCAAGCCACGCCTCGCCGTCCTTGCCGGTGAGGCCGGCGGTGCCGACGTCGACCAAGACGATGTGGCTGTCGGTTCCGCCCGACACGATGCGGTGGCCGCGCTCGGCGAGCGCGCCGGCGAGCGCCTTGGCGTTGGCAATGACCTGTGCCGCGTAGCTCTTGAAGCCGTCGCTGAGCGCCTCGCGGAAACACACCGCCTTGGCGGCGATCAGGTGCATGAACGGCCCCCCCTGGGCGCCGGGAAACACCTTGCGATCGACGTCCTTGGCGTACTCCTCCTTGCAGAGGATCAGCCCGCCGCGGGGTCCGCGCAATGTCTTGTGGGTCGTCAAGGTGACGTAGTCGACATGCTCGCACGGGTTCGGGAACAGGCCGGCGGCGACCAGCCCGGCCGGGTGCGCGATGTCGGCCATGACCCGGGCACCGACGCGGTCGGCGATTACCTGGACGCGGGCGAAATCGATCGTTCGCGGATAAGCCGAGGCGCCGACGATGATGAGCTTCGGCCGATGTTCCTCGGCCTTGGCTGCCATCTGGTCGTAGTCGAGCAACTCGGTATCGCGGTCCACCCCGTAGGAAACCACGTTGTACAGCTGGCCCGAGAAGTTCAGCTTATGGCCGTGCGACAGGTGGCCGCCGTGCGGCAACTCCATGCCGAGAATGGTGTCTCCGGGCTCAATCGCGGCGAAGTAGACCCCCATGTTGGCTTGTGTCCCGGAATGCGGTTGGACGTTGACGTGCTCGGCACCGAACAGCTCCTTGGCACGGGAGATAGCGAGGTTCTCGGCTTCGTCGACGAACTCGCAACCGCCGTAGTAGCGGCGCCCAGGGTAGCCTTCGGCGTA
>JADFNY010000188.1 GCA_022563115.1 Acidobacteriota bacterium
GTCGCCTCGACGCCGCGCATGAATGCTTCCACCACGAGGCGGTCGCCGGCGCTGCCGAACACCTGGTCGCCCATCGCTGCTTGCACCGCGGCACGGGCCTCGTCGGGGTCGTCGCAGATGACGACGCCCTTACCGGCGGCGAGACCGTCGGCTTTGACGACCAAGGGGTAGCCCCATGGCGAGTCGGCGACGAAATCGAGAGCCGGCTCCAAGGCGTCGAAGATCTCGAACGCCGCGGTCGGGATGCCGTGGCGCGACATGAAGGCCTTGGAGAACGCCTTGCTCCCCTCGAGAACCGCCGCCCTGCTCGAGGGGCCGAAACAGGCCACCCCCTCGGCAATGAGCCGGTCGGCGAGCCCCGCCGTCAGCGGCGCCTCGGGACCGACCACGACCAGATCAACGTCGTGGTCGAGCGCAGCGGTCGTCAGCGCGTCAATATTGCCGGCGGCGATGTTCCAACATTGCGCCAGCCGCTCGATGCCGGCGTTTCCCGGCGTGCAGTAGACGGCGTCGACCGAATCACTGTTGGCGAGGCTCCAAACGAGAGCGTGTTCGCGGCCGCCCCCGCCAATTACGAGTACGTCCATGGAAGCAATCCGAGATTGACTGAAGAGAGTCGTACGGAGCGCCCGAGAGGTGCGGGCGCGCCGATTATGGCATGCGGTTGTCTGCGAATCACGCCGCCGGCTGATCCCGGGTGGTGGGAGGCGCGGGGGGTCGTACGGCGGTCTTTGCAGCGGGCTGTGCGACAGGTGGCGCGGCGGGGCCGCACTTTCTCGTTTGCCATGCCCACACCGCGAGCGCTGGAACCCAGATCGCGAAGCGCACCCAGCCCGGCTCCACCCAGGTGGAGCTGTCGGCGCCGGCGCCGACCAGAATCCAGTAGGAGAGCGGCGCCAGCGCGGTGAGCGTGATCCAACCGATATCGAGCGCCACGGCGGCGAGCGGCAGCGGCCACAGCAGGTACCAGGGATGGATCGTCGGCATCAGGAAGATGGCGAGCAGCAACAGCCAGTAGTTGGCGCGCACCGGATCCGTGCCGCGGCGCCAGAACGTGTACACCGCGCCGACCCCCGCGGCGGCGGCGATCCCCTTGGCAAGCGGCTCGGAGCCGGTGACGCTGCGCACTACGAAGAACCCGGCGTCGTTGAACAGCCAGCGGCCGGTGTAGTCGAGCCAGGGCTGCAGCAGTCCGAACCCGGCGCCGGCGAACGAAAGGTAGCCGCCAGCGATCACGGCGGCCGCCAAACCGATGTGCCAGAGCGGGCGCCTCGCCAGCGTCAACGGCAACCAGACCAGCGGCCAGGCCTTGAACAGGACGCCGGCCGACAACGCGAGCGTCGACAAGAGAGCGGTGCCGCCGATGCCCGCCAGCACCGCCAGCATGAGCGCCGCCGTCGGCCAGCTATCGAAGTGTGCGTTGGAAGCGGATTCGATCGCCGCCAGCGGGCTCCAAGCGTAGAGGGCGACGCGCCACTCGGGCAGCCCCCAGCGCCGCAGGCAGGCGAGCAGCAACCCGATGCATAGCAGGTCGCCGAGCGTCGCCATCGCCTGGAAGCCGATGAGGCGAGGGTCGAGTCGGTAGGTCAAGCGGAACAGCCACTGCGCCAGCGGCCCGTAGATGGTGCGGATGGCGGGGTAGTTGATGCGCAGCCACAGCGGATCGCGCAGCGCTGTCAACGCCGCCGACGCCGGCGGCTCGGCGTAGGGATTCACGCCTGCCGCCTGCACGCGGCCGTCCCAGCGGTATCGATAGACGTCGTCCGACAGGCTTGGTGGGACCGCCAGCAGGATGAGGCGGAACGCGATGGCCCCCAACACGATCGCGATCACGACGCGGCGCGCGGTCGCGGCCGACAACCCCGCCCAGCGGCGATGTAGCCACAGGCACGCGAGGGCGTAGACGAATCCGGCGCCAAGGAGGATGATGATGGAGCGGCGCGGTGAGCCACGCAGGTCGTGGAGAGCGACCAGCGCCAGGTAACATGCCGCTATCGCGATCCACCAACCGAACAGCTTAGCGAGCGGCCCCGGTTCACCGAGCCGCCCCCAGACACGATGATCGCTTCGTTCTTCCAACTCTCGACTCTCGAGCGCGCCTGGCTCGGCGCCTACTTCGCCGTGCTCCTGCTGCTCGCCGTGTACGGAATCCATCGGTTGGTCATCATCGGCCTGTATTGGCGCAGCCGTTCGCGTGCGCCGCGCGACCTTCGCGCCATGGAGGATTGGCCCCGCGTAACTGTACAGCTTCCCCTGTTCAACGAGTTGTACGTCGCCGAACGGCTGCTCGAGGCGACGGCAGCCATCGACTACCCGGGCGATCGCCTCGAGATCCAGGTGCTGGATGACTCCACCGACGCGACCCGTGAGATCGTGGCCCGCAAGGTCGCCGAGCTGCGCCGGCGGGGCGTCGATATCGTCCACCTGCTGCGCACCGATCGGAAGGGTTTCAAGGCCGGGGCGCTGGCGGCCGGGCTCGATCGCGCTAGCGGCGAGTTCATCTGTATCTTCGACGCCGACTTCCTGCCGCCGCCCGACATCTTGAAGCGCTCGCTGCCGCACTTTCGCGCCCCCGACGTCGGCATGGTGCAGGCGCGGTGGGGCCACTTGAACCGTGATTTCTCGTTGCTCAGTCGGGCCCAAGCGCTGCAGCTCGACGCCCACTTCGTCATCGAGCACGCCGCCCGCAACCGCTCGGGGCGTTTTTTCAACTTCAATGGTACGGCCGGTGTCTGGCGGCGAGCGACGATCTTGGACGCCGGCAACTGGCAACACGACACGCTCACCGAAGACCTCGACCTGTCGTATCGAGCCCAACTGCGCGGCTGGCGCTTCGTCTACTTGAACCACCTCGAAGCCCCTGCCGAGCTCCCGGTGCAGATCAGTGGCCTCAAGAGCCAGAGGCACCGGTGGACCAAGGGCGCCGTGCAGACGGCCCGCAAGATGCTGCGCGCCGTGTGGGCCAGTCGGGCGCCGTTTCGCGCCAAAGTGGAGGCGACCTTTCACCTGACGGCGAACGTCAATTACCCGCTCAACCTGCTCCTCGCGGTCTTGATCTTCCCGGCCATGCTGATCCGGATGCGGACCGGGTTCGGCGGCTTCCTGCTGCTTGATGTGCCGGTGTTTCTGTGCGGCACGCTGTCGGTCTATGCGTACTACCTGCTGGCGCAGCACGAGCTCGGGCGCCTCGACGCCAGTGTGCTGAGATCGCTTCCCGCTCTGATCCTCATGGACACGGGGCTGGCGGTGAACAACACGGTGGCGGTCATCGAAGGCTTTCGGCGCGACCCGGGCGAGTTCGTACGCACCCCGAAGTTCTCGCTCGCCCGCAGCGGGGACGGCTGGCACGGCAAGCAGTACCGCAGCAACGACACCTGGGTCTGCTGGCTCGAGTTGGCGATCGGTCTGTACTTCAGCGCCACCGTGATGATCGCCCTTCAGCTCGGCATGTGGCCGGCGGTGCCGTTTCTGGTCCTGTACCAGGCTGGCTACCTGTACATCGGGCTCCTGTCGCTGGCCCAGAGGCGTCGAGACACCCGCGTCGTCGCGCTTGCTGGGTCATGAGCGCCGGGCCGGTCGACGCCGTGATTGCGGCGGCGGGAAGCGGCGCTCGGCTCGGGGCCGACACGCCGAAGGCTTTTGTCGAGGTCGGTGGCGTTCCGCTCTTGCGCTACGTGCTCGATATGGTGGAAGCGCTCGGCGTCCGGCGTACTGTCGTTGTCGTGCCGGCTGACGATATCGATCGTTGGACCGAGCGGGTGTTCGAGATTGCCGACCATACCATCCAGGCCGACCATCCCCTCCAGGTAGTCGCCGGCGGGGCGACGCGGCAAGCGTCGGTGCGCGCCGGTCTCGAGGCCTTGCAGGAGGCTACCGAGCCTGGCGGAGACGGTTCGGACCACATCGTGATGGTTCACGATGCGGCGCGACCGTGCGCCAGCCTCGATCTGTGGCGCCGGGTTGCCGACGCCGCAACGGTTTCCGGCGCCGCGATTCCGGTGCTGCCGTCGGTGGATTCGCTCAAGGAGCTCGACGCCGGTGGCGACGAGCTGAGATCGATCGATCGCGCCCACATTGTGCGGGCCCAAACCCCGCAGGGCTTTCGCTACCCGACGTTGGTCGCGGCGCACGCCGCCGCGACAGCGTCCGGAATCGAAGCGACCGATGATGCGGCGTTGGTCGAGCTCAACGGGCATCCCGTGACCGCGGTGTCGGGGGAAGAGGGGAACATCAAGGTGACCACGCCGGAGGATCTCGATCGTGTCTCCCGGCACCTGGTGGGCGAGGCCCCGGCCGTCGGGCCGGTGCGCGTCGGTTACGGCTACGATATCCACCCCCTCGTCGAGGGCCGCCGGCTGGTGCTCGGCGGGGTGGAGCTTGAATACGAGCGCGGCTTGGACGGCCATTCCGACGGCGATTCGCTCGCCCATGCGATGATCGATGCGCTCCTCGGGGCCGCTGGTTTGGGTGACATCGGCCGCAAGTTCCCCGCCGAGGATCAGCGGTGGAAGGATGCCGACAGCCTCGAGCTGTTGGGCGCTGTCGTTGCCGAGCTCGCCGCCGCCGGCTACCGGCCGTGCAACGTCGACGCGACCATCCTGGCCGAGCAGCCGCGATTGTCCCCGCATCTCGACGAGATGCGCCGCCGCCTCGCCGAGCGGCTCGATCTTCCGGTCGAAGCAGTCAACGTCAAGGCGACCCGGGGAGAAGGGATGGGCAGTATCGGGCGGGGTGAGGGGATCGCCGCGCACGCCGTCGCTACCGTACAGGCCGTCTAACAGGGTGCTGAAGAACTCCCCGGGAGTTTTTCAGCACCCTGTTAAGGGAAGACTCGACAGGGAACACACGATGGGGCAACGGCTCAGATTCGCTCCCAGCCCGACCGGCTTGCTGCACGTCGGCAACGCCCGCACCGCCTTGGTCAACTGGTTGGTGGCGCGCCACACCGGGGGCAGTCTGGTGCTGCGTATCGAGGACACCGATGTCGAGCGTTCCGACGAGGAGAACGAGAGGGCGATCCTCGCCGACCTCGCATGGCTCGGCATCGAGTGGGATGAGGGCCCCGACATCGGTGGCCCCTACGGTCCGTATCGCCAGTCCGAGCGGCTCGATCGTTACACCGAGGTCGCCGACCGGCTCGTTGCTTCGGGTTGGGCGTATCCCTGCTTCCAAACCGCTGAGCAGGTGGAATCGCTGCGTCAGCAGGCGCGCCAGGGCGGTGGGTCGTTCCGCTTCCGGGGAGAGCACCGCGATGTCTCTGCGGACGAGGCCCGCGCGCTGATCGAGCAAGGGGGTGCGGCGTTGCGTTTCAAAGTGCCGGACACGGACGTTCGATTCGTTGACGATCTGCGTGGCGAAACCGGATTGGTTGCCGGCGAGATCGGTGACTTCGTCGTCACCCGAGCCGATGGCAGCCCGACGTACAACTTCGCGGTCGTCATCGACGATCACGACATGCGGATCGATCGCGTCGTTCGGGGTGAGGACCACCTTCCCAACACGCCGCGCCAGATCCTCCTGTACGAGGCCCTCGAATGGCAGCCGCCGGCGTTTACCCACTTGCCGTTGATTCTCAGCCCCGATCGGAGCCGGCTCTCCAAACGCCAGGGCGCCACCTCGGTGGCCGAGATACGCGAGGGCGGCGTGTTGCCCGAAGCGCTGTGCAACTTCCTCGCCTTGCTGGGTTGGTCCCCGCCCGACGAGAACGAGGTGTTGCGCCCCGCGGAGCTCGAGGCGGTCTACGACGTCAGCAAGATCTCAGCTGCCAACTCGGTGTTCGACCTCACCAAGCTCGAGTGGCTCAACGGCCAGCACATGGCGCTGCTGTCGCCGGGCGACCTGCTCGACCGCGTTACCCCGTTTCTGGTCGAGGCCGGCATCGAGTTGCCCGGGCCCGGGCTCGGCCGGGAGCGCGAGTGGTTCGCCGCTGCGGCCGTGCTGGCAGGGGGTGGGGCTCGGCGGCTCACCGAGCTCGCCGCACGGCTCCGCGAGCTGATCTGTCCGTCGTGGGGCGGGCTCTTCGAGGCCAACGCCGAGGTCCGCGATGACGAAGAGGCGCGCGCGGTGGTCGGTGCGTTCGCCGAGTCGAGCCGGGCGGGCGAGCTCGACAACGAGGAGGCGTACCTCGACGCTGTCTCCCGGGTGCGCGAGGCGACCGGTGCGGCGGGACGCCGACTTTTTCACCCGCTGCGGCTGGCGATCAGCGGCCGGGACTCGGGCCCGGAACTGAAACAGTTGATTCCGTTGCTGGAGGTCGGCGCGCGCCTGGCGCTCGAGCCCGCCGTTCCCGGGGTGGCCGAGCGCATCGATCGTGCCCTGGGGTTGAGACGATCGTGAGCGAGTGGCTCTGGGGTCATCGGGTGATCAGCGAGGTTCTGCGCGGCTCGAACCGTGAGGTCGAATCCGTCTGGATCGAGAGTGGCAAGGCCAGTGGGGCGCTCGACGAGATCCGGGCAGCAGCGGAGAGGCGAGGGGTGGGTGTGCGTGGCGTGGATGCCGACGAGTTCGCCGGCCTGGACCTGCCGGACGCCCAGCGCGTCGCGGCCCGCTGTGGCTCCTTCCGCTACCGCGATGAGGGAGATTTACCCAAGGCGGCGGGCGGCTCGGGCGTCTTGGTGGTGCTCGATCACCTCGAGGACCCCCAAAACACCGGTGCCATCATGCGTACGGCCGAGGCTGCCGGATGTCTCGGTGTTTGCATCCCGAAGCGCCGGGCGGTCCAGGTAACTCCCGCGGTGGCCCGCGCCTCGGCAGGCGCCACCGAGCACCTCGACGTCTACCGGATCAGCAACGTCGCCGACGTTATCAAGTGGTTACAGGACAACGGCTACTGGGCGGTAGCGCTCGATGGCGAGGGCGAAGAGCGCTGGGACCAGGTCGACTACCGCGGATATGTCGCCTTGGTGGTGGGGGCGGAAGGCAAGGGCGTGCAGCGGTTGGTAAGGGAGCGCTGCGACCATAGGGTGGCGCTCCCGCTGAGGGGCCGCATCGGATCGCTCAACGCGAGTGCGGCTTTCGCGGCGCTGATGTATGAGGTGGTGAGGCAGCAGGGGAGTGGGTAGGAGGCTGGGCGGCCGCAGATGCGGGTGCTGGGCGGGCGGTGCAAACCAGCTCCAATCGGTGCCAAGGTCGTTATCCGGACCGCCGCCAATCTGCCACTTGTGAGACCAGCGGGCAGGGAGCTGCCGTAGGCAGCGACAGGCCGGGGGCGGGTGGCAGGAATTCAGAAAAACCCGCTTCTTGCCAGCCCGGGGGGACGCCACCTATCATCTCTTTTTGATGCTGGCGTAGCTCAGTTGGGAGAGCAGCTGATTTGTAATCAGCAGG
>JADFNY010000002.1 GCA_022563115.1 Acidobacteriota bacterium
GGATGGTCGCCCCTCCATGAATCCGCCTCCGTCGCGCTCGCTACAGGTGTACCACCATTTGTGGGGCGGGGCACTAGCGCCCGATCGTCGTAGGTGCCCGGCGGGTCGGCGCGACGCTGCCGTACCTGCAGGTTGAGAAACTCGACCAACACCGAGAAGCCCATCGCGAAGTAAATGTAGCCCTTGGGGATGTGGAAGCCGACGCCGTCGGCGACCAGCGACATGCCGATCAACACCAGGAAGCTGAGCGCCAGCATCTTGACCGTCGGGCGGCGCTCGACGAAATCGCTGACCGGGCCCGCCGCGATCAGCATGATGCCAACCGCGATGATCACCGCCGCCACCATGATGCAAATGTCGTCGGCCATGCCCACCGCGGTGATGACGGAATCAAGCGAAAAAACGATGTCGAGAACCATGATCTGCACGAGCACCGAGGTGAACGACGCCGCAGCCCTTCTGCCGGGTCCGTGACCGTCACCCTCGACGTTTTCGTGGATCTCGTGGGTTGCCTTCCCGAGCAGGAACAAGCCGCCGACCAGGAGGATCAAATCGCGGCCCGAGACGCCATGCTCACCGAAGCTGAACAACGGCGCCGTCAGCCGCACGATCCAGGCGATCGCGAGCAGCAGGCCGATGCGCATCAGCATCGCCATGAGCAACCCCGTTGTCCGGGCGCGTGCCTGCTGCGATTTCTCCAGCTTGCTCGCGAGCACCGAGATGAAAACGATGTTATCGATCCCGAGGACGACCTCGAGAAGCGTCAACGTGATCAGGGCAATCCAGGCTTCGGGATTGGTCAGGAGATCCATGGCTTACGGGGGCTCTGGTCAGGGTGGCGGGAGTTGTTCAGCACCCTGTTGGGTTGGAAGCGCATCCGGCGATCGAGCTCAGCAGCCCCTGCCGGAGGTCCGACCGCCGAGGGCACGCGATCAGCGGAGCACACCCTCGACGCGGCTGAGGTCACCCTGATTGGGCACCGCCTCGACATCCAAAGCGCGCGCCATGAGGTTGTAGAGCTCGATGTTCTCGAACGCCGGCACGCGAACGCCCACCGCGAACGACGGCCCGGCGGCGATGAACACGCCGTGCATGTCCGGATGCTGCGGGTCACCACCGTGGTTTCCGGGCAGAAAGCGCGCCCACGGCTCGTCCCGCGTCTCCCGGCTGCTCGCACTCCAGCCGACATCGGGAATGCCGACGATCGGGGGGGCTCCTCGCCAGGAGGCAACTGTCAAACGACGGGCGGCGGCCGGGCTATCGGCGACGACGCCCCGTCGGACCGTTGTCCCAATCCTGGGCGCTGGAGATGTTCGGGTAGCCCCATTGCTCGCCACTCCACCCCTGGAAGCCTTCCATGCGAAACGCCCAGAAGCCACTGGTTGAATCCGACGCCACGATCAAGCCATCGGCGTTGCGCACGTCGATGCCGAAGGTGCCGTTGAACACCGGGGTGAAGTCCTCGTTGAGGGAACCGAGGTAGGTGTCGTACCAGGCGACGGTCACCGGGTTCTCGGGATCCATGAGGTTGAAGCCATGGACACCGTCGACGTAGCCGGAGACGAACACAGCTCCATGTTGTCGCTGCCGCGCTTTTGCGGCGTCCATTGCTGCGCCCCCCGCGGTCGCGCTGGCGAGCGACAAGACGACGATGGCGATACCAGCGGATTTCGATGCTCGGCCGACGTTCATACCAACCTCCCGGAAAAAGGTGAGGGGCGGCAGGACTCTAGCGGGCCGGGGTGTAGATTGATCTCATTGTCCTCGTCACCGGATAAGGAGTTCCGACATGAGCGAACCTCAGGCTCGCAGCATCAAGATCATCGAGAACGGCCCCCTGCGGGTGACCAGCGCGCCCCTTTATCGCCTGCGCCCGGTGAACAACGACGCCGGCCGGCCCGTCGATTGGCAGCGGGGCGACGATGTCGAGACCAGCGAGTCGTTTTCGCTATGCCGCTGCGGCGCATCGGAGAACAAGCCCTTCTGCGACGGCAGCCACAACAGCATCGGCTTCAACGGCCGCGAGACCGCCGACCGAGCGCCGACCGCGATGCGCCGGGAACATTACGAGGGCCCGGGGATTGTCATGACCGACGACAAGACGCTCTGCTACCACGCCGGTTTCTGCGTACGGGAGCACGCCAAGGCCTGGAGCTTGGTCGAGCAAGCCGAGAACGCCGAAGCTCGTGCCCTGCTCGTCGACATGATCGAGAAGTGCCCCAGCGGCCGCCTCGAGTATTTCGAACCACCCGACGAAACTCCTGTCGAACGCCCCCGCGAGCAACAAGTCGGCATCGTCGACGACGGCCCCCTCTGGGTTCAAGGAGGGATCCCGGTGCAGGGTTCGGACGGCGAAACCTATGAGGTTCGCAACCGGATCACGCTGTGCCGCTGCGGTGCGTCGAACAACAAACCGTTCTGCGACGGTGAGCACTCGAAGATCGGCTTCAAGGACAGCTAGCCGGCGAAGGAACACTCGCTCGCCGTGTTCGAAGCCGCCGCCGCCCTTCAGCCCCCTGCTAAGGACTCTGCCACCCGAGAAAGCGCCGTGTCCTTTGGCGCGAAATTCACTGGAACCCGCGGTTCGAGAGGTGTATAAACCGGTCGAACTCAGGAATTCGAACGGTTCCCTTCCCCATCCTCAAACGCCCGCATACGGGGGCCAGCCCTCTGGAGGGAAAGAATGAGAAAGATCGCAGTCTTCGTGTTGCTCGTGACACTGGCCGCGACCGCCACGATCGCGCAGGAAACCCAGGACGAGGACAGGATGTTCGTTCTGATCAACTACGTGACCATCAAGCAGGGCATGGAGCAAGCCTTCATGGCGACCGTCGCCGATCACCTCGAGTGGCACAAGAGCACCAACGACACCCACTATTTCAACTCCGCGCGGGTGATCACCGGGCCGCGAACGGGGCAATTCGTGTGGTCGGCCGGGCCGATGACCGGCGCCAGTCTCGACGACTACAGCGCGTTTCTCGAGACCGACATGGCGGATTGGACCGGGCGAGGCGGCATGCAATACGTCGACGGCGTGGAAACTCACATCTACGGGACGCTTCCGGGGCTCGGCAACCCGCCACCACCGGACCACCAGGCGGCCATGATCAACCTGTACGAGATCGACGTCGAGTTCATCGAGTTGAACACGTTCATGCAATCGGTGAGGCAGCTTGACGCCCTGGAGGCTCGGGTCGGGCATGACGACTACTACGTCTGGACGGAGGTGGTGTCCGGCGACAGCATCACCAAGCGCCACTACGTGCAATGGATCGACGGCTGGGCCGACATGCCCGGGCCCGACCCGGTGCGCGAGGCCGAGCTGGCGGCCGCCGCCGGCGGAGAAGAAGCCTACGCCGAGCTCCTCGAGAACCTGTTGCGCGGCGTCAAGACAGCGACCGTTCACACCATCCAAAACCTGCCGCATCTGAGCTTCCTGCCCGAAGGGCAGTAAGCCGGGGGGCAAGGGGCGATCCAATCGTCTTCTCGACACGAGGAAACCGGTCATGACCCCTAAACTCGCTTTTTTCATCTTTTTGCTGGTAGTGATCGCCGCAGGGTCGGCCGCGGCTGGTCAGCAAACCGGCCGCTATGACGCCGCCCGTCCGTTCGGCACCCTGCGCCAGCAGGCCGCGATCCAGCAGGAGTGGATCCGCGAGCGGCTCGAGACCAACCTGCCGCGCATCATGCGCGAGCAGGGCGTCGACATGTGGATCGTGTCGATGCGCGAGTACAACGAGGATCCGGTATTTCACGCCCTGGTCGCGCCGACCAGCTTCGCGGCGCGGCGACGCACGATCTACGTGTTCTTCGACCGCGGACCTGGCGCGGGCGTCGAGCGACTGGCGCTCGGCGGCGGCTCGCAGGGCGGCCTTTACGAGGCGTTTCGAACCACCTTGCCGACCTCGAACGATCAGCAGGCGGAGCTATGGGGAGCCGGGCAATGGCGCTTGCTGGCGCAGCTGGTGGGTGAGCGCGATCCGCGGGTGATCGCCGTCAACATCGACCACGAGCACAACTTCGCCGACGGTCTGACCGCCGGCGAGTGGGAGCAGATGGAGGAAGCGCTCGGCCCCGAGTACGCTGCCCGGGTGGTGCGTAACCCACGGCTGGCGATCGACTATCTCGCCATGCGGGTGCCGGGAATGACGCCCTACTACCGCCGCTTGCAGTCGATTGTCCACGAGGTCATCTCGGCGGCCTTTTCCAACCTGGTCATCGAGCCCGGGGTGACGACGACCGACGAAGTCGTCTGGTGGATGCGGCAGCGGGTCAACGACATGGGGCTGGGAACATGGTTCCAGCCGTCGGTCAGCATCCAACGGCAGGGCGTTGCCGGAGACCTCGGCGCCAACCCGGTGATCGAACGCGGCGACCTGCTGCACTGCGACTTCGGCATCACGGCAATGCGCATGAACACCGACACCCAGCACATGGCCTACGTGTTGCGCGACGGTGAGACCGAGGCCCCGGCCGGCCTGCAGGTGGCGCTCGACAACGCCAAGCGCCTACAGGACATCCTGATGGATGAGATCCAGGTCGGCCGCAGCGGCAACGAGATGCTCACACTGATGCTCCATCGGATGAACGCCGAGGGGCTCAACGGCACGATATACACCCACCCGATCGGCGACCACGGCCACGGCGCCGGGCCGCTGATCGGCCTGTGGGACTACCAGGAGGGCGTGCCCGGACGCGGGGACGTGCCGGTGATCCCCAGCATGTGGTTCTCGACCGAGTTGCAGGTGACAACACCGGTGCCGGAGTGGGACAACCAGCCGGTGCGTATGGCACTGGAAGAAGAGGCTGAGGTCACCGCCGACGGCCGCACCCGGTGGGTGCTACGACGCCAGACCGAGCTTCATCTGATCTACTGAAGCGCCTTCTCTCGCCGGTGTCTCCAACATGGCTCGACACTTGTAGTGAGCGAGCTTGTGGCCCCAGTGGGCACCGGCAGCAACCTGCGACTGTCTTTCAGCTTTGCCGCAGGGCCAGCACTGGATCGGCCTTCGCCGCCCGCAACGCCGGGATCATCGCGGCGCCGATCGCCACCGCCAGCATCACCGCACCGACGAACGCGAAGGTCACGGGATCGGCTGGTGAGATGCCGAAAAGCAACCCTGACAACCCGGCGGCGGCGACAAGCGACAGCCCGACACCCAGAACGACGCCGACGCCCACCAGCAGGGTGACCTCCTTCAACACGAGCCCGACGATCTGTCCCGACCGCGCCCCGAGCGCCATCCGCACGCCGACCTCGACCATGCGGCGGCCGACCGCGAAGCTGACGATGCCGTAAAGACCGAGGGCTGCCAGCGCCAAGGCAACGAAGCCGAAGCCGCTGAGAAACCGAACCCCCATGCGCGGCAACGACAGAGAGTCGCTGAGATGGCCGGCCATGGTGCGGGCGCGCAGCACCGGAATTTCGGCGTCGATGGCGCGGAGCTCCCCACGTAGCATTCCGATTACCGCCGCCGGGTCGCCCGACGTCCGCACGAAGACGACGCCTGCTGAGTTCGCTGACTGCGTCCACGGTCGGTACATTTGCGGGCCGGTGTCCTCCATGAGGTCGCGGATGATCGTATCGCCGACGACGCCCACGACCCGCACCCATGTCTCGCCGCCCTGGGAGCGAAACCGGCGACCGACCGCGTCGCTGTCCCCCCAGTAGCGCCTCGCCATCGCCTCGCTCACCACCGCGACGCGCTCGCTGTCGGCACGGTCGACGCTGGTGAACGCGCGACCGTGCAGCAGCGGAATGCGCAGGGTCCGGAAGTAGCCTTCGTCGACGACGGTGAACGGCACCTCAACGCTACCGGTGCCGGAGATGGGCTCGTATCCGTCGATGACCAGCGTCGTGGTTCCGCGCGAGCTGACCGGCAACACGGTCCCGAGGCTCGCCGCCTCGACGCCGGGCAAGGCCCGCGCCCGCTCGACGAAATCCTCCAAGATATTGCGTGCGTCGTCGGCCGAATACCCGGCGAACCCCGGGCTGGTTTGCACATACGCGACGTCGTCGACCGAAAAACCGGTCTCGATGCTGCTCGCATTGCCGAGGCTGCGGACAAAAAGGCCGGCGGTCACCAACAGAACGAACGACATCGCTACCTGGAGTACGACCAATCCGTTGCGCAAGCTGAAACGCCGGCTGCGCCACACCGCCGCCGACGATTCGTCGCGCATGGTGGCGGCAAGATCGGGGCGCGATGCCCGGATCGCCGGAGCCAACCCGAAGGCGATCCCGGTGAGGACCGAGAGCCCGAGCGCGAAAAGCAGCACGCGGGTATCGAGACTGAGATCCGTGGCGATGGGAATTGGCAGCGGCAACTGGATCGCCATCAGGCCGCGGACGGCCCAATTGGCAACCACAAGCCCCACCAGTCCACCGGTGACGGACAACAGCACGCTTTCGGTGAGAAGCTGCCGGGCCACCTGGCCACGGTTGGCGCCGAGAGCGACCCGAATCGACATCTCCTTGCCGCGCACCGAGGCGCGGGCGAGCAGCAGGTTGGCGAGGTTGCTGCACGCGATCAGCAGAACCAAGCCGACGATCGTCATCAACAGCGCCGCTGACGGCCCGAGCATAGCGTCGACCGACGGATGCATGCGGACCTGGCCGGCGCCGAAGACGGTGATGCGGCGGCCCGCGTTGTGCTCGGGAAACTCCTCTGCAAGCCGCGCCGCGAGACCGTTCATAGCTTCCTGCACCTGCGTGGTGGTGACGTCGTCGCGCAACCGCGCCTTGACGGAGAACCAGTGATCGCCCCGTTGCTCGAGGGTGGCCATGGGATAAGCGCCCAGCACCGAACCGAGCGACGACAGCGACAACCAGCCGTCGACCGCGCTGAGCGGCAGGAAGCCGTCGTACCCCTCCGGCCCGACGCCGACGACCGTCACCGGCGCCCCGTTCAGGCGTAGCACGCTGCCGAGGGTGTCGGGGTCGCCGGCGAATTTTTCCTGCCAGGCCCGGTGGGTCAGCACGATCACCGCCTCGCCGCCGGCAACATCCTCCAGCGGCTCGAACCAGCGCCCGATCGTCGCCCGCAGCCCAAGCACGCCCAGGTAGTTCGACGGCGAGAACTCGATCAACATAGGCACCAGTCCGTCTTCGCGCTGCAGGCTGGTCGAGGTCACGAAGGTTGCCGTGACCCCGGCGAACAGGTCGTCGTACGCGGCGATATCGCGGTAGGCGGGATACGACGACGAACTGGGCTCGCCGTCGTCGGAATCCTGGTAGATATCGACCAGCTCCCCGGGGCGCTCGAACGGCAGCGGGCGAAACAACATGGCGTTGACGACGCTGAACGCCGCGGTGTTGGCGCCGATGCCGATGGCGACGATGAGCACCGCGGTGGCCGTGAAGGCGGGCGCCTTGAGCAACTGGCGAGCGGAGTACTTCAGATCGCGAATGAACGATTCCATGGGGTTTCCTCCGCGAGCGGGGCGGTTCGGAGGTGGGGCGTTACCGGCGGGGAGCTGGTCGCGGCCGAAGCGACCGACCAGCAGCAGGCGCCAGCATTCGAGGGCCATCACGACGGCGCGCAGCTCGAAACGCGTGCGTCGCCACAGACGACCGGGTGACGATGGGGGAGGCCCCGGGCCGCCGGCCGCGTCACCGGCGGCGAAGTAATCGGCGAGCAGCTCCTGATACGCGGCCTCGAAGACGCGGTCGCGCGACCAGCGCGGCAGCATGCGCCCGAGGAGAAGGGCGGCGGCGAAACGGACCATCGATCAAGCCTTCTCCACGTGTGCCGCGTGCCCGGCGGAGCGGATCGTTTCGACGTAGAAGTCGCGCGTCGCCTCCCAGGCCGCGGCGCCCTGCTCGGTGATCGCATAGAAGCGTTCCTTGATGATCTGGCCCTCAACGATCTTCTGGTCGTAGCGGCCGGCGACGAATCCGGCGTCCTCGAGGCGACCCATCAGCTGGTAGAACGCCGGCCCGCTGCGTCGCAGGCCGAGGCCCGCAAGTTGTCCGCGCAGCTCCCGGCCAGGTTGCTCCCCGCCCTGCAGGAAGGCGAGCACCGAGAATTGCAGGTGGGTGATGTCGGGTAACGTCACGGTAGCTCTCCGGGCGATGGGCCGATTCTGCCGCCAGCGGCTAGGAATCGAGTGCCTCAACTAATGTAATGCGATATTATGTCACATAACGTAAGATGTGCAACCGTCGGCCGCATTTACTCGCGCTCCGAGATCGTCTACGTTGCATTCATCAGCGTCACACCCCGATTCTCCAGGAGAACGATCCGATGACCTCCTTCATCATTCGGCCGCGCGTGCTCTTCGGCCTCACGACTCTCGCCGTATTCGCGGCAGCAGCAGCGCTTGCCGCGCCGCAGCAAGCCGAGCTCGGCACCATCGACTTCCCGACCTCCGGGTCGCCTGCGGCGCAGGAGCACTTCATCCACGGCGTTCTGCTCATGCACAGCTTCGAGTACGAGCCCGCCGGCGAGGCGTTCCGTGAGGCACAGCGTGCCGAGCCCGGATTCGCCATGGCCTACTGGGGGGAGGCGATGTCGTACAACCACCCGATCTGGCAGCAGCAAGACCGCGACGCGGCGCTCGCAGCCCTCAACCGGTTGGCGCCAACGGCCCAGCAGCGGGGGGCAAAAGCCGGCAGCGATAAGGAACGCGATTGGCTCGCCGCCGTCGAGACGCTGTACGGCGAGGGCGATAAGGACGGCCGTGATTTCACCTACCGTGACGCCATGCGGCGGCTGCACGAGAAATATCCGGACGACCACGAAGCCGCCGCCTTCTACGCCCTGTCGCTGCTCGGGACGTCGCACGACGGCCGCGACGTCGGCATCTACATGCAGTCGGCGGCCATCGTCGCGGAGGTCTTCCAGGAAAACCCGGACCACCCGGGGGCGGTGCATTATCTGATCCACTCGTTCGACGATCCGATCCACGCGCCGCTCGGCCTGCCGGCGGCACGCGCCTACTCGGCCATCGCCCCGGCCGCGTCGCACGCCCAGCACATGACGTCACACATTTTCGTGGCGATGGGAATGTGGGACAACGTGGTCGCCGCCAACGAGGTCGCCCGCGACGTGCAGGATGCACAGCGGGCCGAGAACGGCATGGGGCCGAACGGCTGCGGCCACTACAACTCGTGGTTGCAATACGGGTACCTCGAGCAAGGACGCATCGAGGCCGCCGAGCTCGAGATGAACCTCTGCCACGAGACGATGCTCGCCAACCCGCGTCCGAGCTCCGGCTACTTCGCCAACATGCGCGCCCGCTTCGTCATCGACTCGCAGCGCTGGGGCGGCGCCGACCACTGGACCGCTGAAGTCGAGGGTCTCGGTCCGCGGGCGAACTATGGCTTCACCAGCGGCTTCGCGGCGGTCCAGCAAGGCGACATCGATCTCGCCCGGCAGATGGCCACCCGGCTCGATCGTGCCGCCGAGCGCGACAACGCGCCGGCCTTCGTCGGCATCCTGGCGCTCGAGCTCGAGGCGCTGGTGGCGCTCGCGGGCGGGGCGCAGGATGAGGCGCTGGCCAAGCTCGAGGAAGCCACCGTTCTCGAGGAAAACATGCCCTTCCAGTTCGGCCCCCCCACGGTGGTCAAACCGTCACACGAGCTGCTCGGCGAGGTGCTGCTCGAGCTCGAACGATTCGACGAAGCGGTCGTGGCGTTCGAAGGGGCGCTAGCCCGCGCGGCGGGCCGCACCGCGTCGCTCGTCGGGCTGGGGCACGCTGCCGACGGCGCCGGCGACACCGCCAAAGCCGAAGAGGCTCGTGCCACGCTGCACGCCATCTGGCACCGCGCCGATGACGGATACGTCGAGGAACACCAGCAGCGTTGAACCGGCGACCGCGCCGACATCGATATCCACCGCTGTGTTCGATCAAAAAGGCGAGGCTACTGCACCCTACTCCCGGCGTTCGCCCTTGAACGTACCGGAGCCGAGCTGGCCATATTCGCAAGCACCTTCCATCGTGTTGCCTTCGATCTTGCCCTCGTAGACCACCTCGCCGGCCTCGCTATCGAAGGAGAAACGCACGCCCTCCTCGGTTACTCGCCCGCTAACGGGAATGTCCTCGCCCAGAGCCCCGGTGTATGTACCGGAGATCTCCCCGTCTTCGACGGTCAGCACGAACGTCGCATCACCGCCACCACCGATATCGAGCTCCACCGTCAAGACCCAGGTCCCGTCGACCTGTTGTGCCAGCGACGGAGCCACCAGCAACGTGATACCGATCAAGCAGCCGATTATCTGCCGTGTCCGGATGCTGTGCATTTGCCCACCTCCTTGTGAAGATGGAACGATAGCTAGCCGCGCGCTACCGAACAACGGGAGCCGCGACGTGTCCTACCGTCGCAGTACCTCCCCCGACATCGAGCCGGTCATCTCGCCGTCGCGGAGCGCCAGGCGCCCGTTCACCAGGACGTGGACCACCCCCTCTGAGTACTGGTGCGGATCCGCGAAGGTGGCGCGGTCGGTGATGCGGTCGAGGTCGAAGACGACGACGTCGGCGTAGGCGCCGAAACGCAGCGCGCCGCGGTCGCGGATGCGGAAAGAGGTCGCCGGCAGGCTGGTCATGCTGCGGATCGCCTGCTCGAGTGAGACCACGGTGTCGTCGAGGACGTACTTGCGAATCTTGCGCGGGAAGGTGCCATAGGCGCGCGGGTGAGGCACGCCGGCGCCGAAGCGCGGCAGGCCGCCGTCGGATGAAGTCATCGTCCAAGGCTGCACCATGAAGGCGTGCAGGTCGTCGGGGTGCATGTTGTAGGAGATGATCCCGCCTCCGCCACCGCTGGTAAGCAGCTCGATGCTGACGTCGACCGGATCGACGCCCTGCTCGTCGGCAAGATCCTGCAGCGTCCGCCCCTCGATTCCCTGTCCACCGCCGGTGAACTGGATACGATCGGCGCCGCCGCGGCGCGCCAGGTTTTCGACCATCGCCTGGCGGATGCGGGCCCGCGTCTCGGGATCGGCGAAGCGCGCCGCCAAAGCGGCTGCGCCGCCGGCCTGCGACCAGCGCGGCAGCAAGGCGGCGCTCAAACCGGTGCTCGAAGCCTCGTACGGATACTGATCGGCATACATCTCGACGCCGTCGGCGCGAGCCTGCCGGATATGCTCGATGATCGTGCGCGACTCGCCCCAGACGTTGGGGCCGAGCGCCTTGATGTGGGTGACAACGCCGGGAATGCCGGCCTCGTGAGCCACCTCGATGACCTCGTCGACCGCCGCCACGACGCCGATCGAATAGTCGGCCTCGTCGCGAATGTGGCTGGCGTAGACACCACCGTACTCGGCTACGACCTCGGCAAGCGCGATCACCTCGGAGAGCTCCGCGTAGCTACCGGGTGTATAAAAAAGCCCGCTCGAAAGCCCGAAGGCGCCCGCGTCCATGCCGGCGCGCACGATGTCACGCATTCGGTTGAGCTCTGCCGGGGTCGCCTGGCGGTCCTCCATCCCGATGACGGCGCCGCGCGTCGACCCGTGACCCACCATCTGCGCCACGTTGACGCCGAGGCCGTGTTCGGCGAGCGCGTAGCGCTGCTCCTGGATATCGGGGCTGCGGCCGTCGGGGTTGACAACGATCGTCGTGAGGCCCTGGGTGATCAGCGTCCTCGCGTCGCTGCGATCCGGCGCGGTGAGCCCACCGGCGGCGTGCGAATGAACGTCGATGAAACCCGGCGCGACGTACAGGCCCGTCGCGTCGAGAACAACCGGCGCGCCAGCGCCTGAGAGATCGTCGATCGCCAGGATGCGATCGCCCCAGATGCCGACGTCGGCGATAAACCAAGGGTTTCCGCTGCCGTCGAAGATCCTGGCGCCGCGGATGATGACATCGTAGTCCTGCTGCTTGAGTGCTCGGGCGGATGCGGGCGCCCCCGAGGCGACCGCCGCCAGCAGAAGCACTACGGTGCCCATCACCCGAGCTTCGTTGGTCGTCATGTGGTCCTCGCAATGGAAGCGAACGGGTTTCCAAATCCGAGGCCACCTTAACAGGGTGCTGAATAACTCCCGCCGGAGTTATTCAGCACCCTGTTCGACACATCGAGCCCTCGAAGCCAGGTCGCGCGTCGAGGTATCCTCGGGCTTTCCGGCAATCAAAGGAGATCCTCTTGCGCTACTCGCTCATGGCCCTCGCGGACCCAGCCGAACACCGACGACATCGGAGTGCTGCAATGCGGCGCAACTTTATGGTTTCTGTGACGATAATTCTGCTGGTTTCGACCGTGGCGGGTGCCGGGACGCAGGCACGGGACGCGCTCGATCGCCGTTTCGAAGAGGCCTTCCTCGCCTGGGATTCGGGCGATTACATCGACGGGGTCGAGGGGTTCCTGGAGGTTCTCGAAGCCCCCGGCGGCGACCGCTTCCTGGAGCGGATCGCGCTGATCAGCGGTGAGCTGTACGTCACCGAGGAGGTCGCTCCCGACGGCCGCAACATCCGCATCAGCCCGGACGGCCAGTACGCCGCCTACGAGACCACGGCCGACGGCGCTACCCTTACCCACCTCGCCCGGGTCGACGGCAGCGGCAATCCGATCGATATCGACGGCACCAGCCTCGTATTCGGCCCGTACGGCCGTTACGCGTTTCTCGCGGTTGCCGAGACCAGCGCACTGCTGACCGCCCGCAACGAGCTCGAAGCCGTCGACCCGGGCGACGCTCAAGCCGTGCGTGAAGCCCAGCAACGGGTGCGCCAGGCGCGGCTGGATAGCACCTATGTCGAGGTCGTCGATCTCTCGGGGCGCAGCGGGCCCCGCAGCATCATGCTCGACGACTTCACCGAGGCGAGACTCGCCTTCAACAGCGACGGCACCGAGCTGTATCTGGTGGGCGCCCGCGGCGAGGCGACCGGCGGCAACGTCATCTACGCCATCTCGATGGAAGACGGCACCCTCAGCCCGCGCGACCTGGCCGGGGCCGAGGGGTTCAAGGACGATCCGATCGCCGTCGCCGGCGGCGACTACCTCGTCTACGCGATCCCACGCGCTTCGCCGATCCCCCAAGCCGGTGGCGGCGGGCGCGGTGGCGGCGGGCGCGGCGGACGAGGTGGCCGAGGTGCAGGCGGCGGGGCGGCAGCGGATCGCTTCGCTGTGCTCGATCTGGGCTCGGGCACCAAGCGCGAGCTCGAAGGGAACAATCCCATCGCATCGGCCGACGGGTCGACCGTCGTTTTCAGCACGAGCGGCGACGGCGAGACCGTTTTGTTCGTTCTCAACCTTTCCGGATCCGCAGAGCCGCGCCCGGTGTTTCGCACGGCGCTGCCCACGGGAACCTACGAGATCTCGCCGAGCGGGGATCGGCTGGTCGTGCAGGTGAGGCTGCGGGAGGACTGGGAGCTCTTTCTTGTCGACACGCGAGCGGACGAAGAACCGGGATCGCCGACCCCCGCGGCTACCGAGGCGGAAGCCACCCGGCTGACCAACGAGATCCAGCACGATCTGGCGCCGCGCTTTCTCACCGATGATGTTGTTCTTGCCGTCATCGGCGAGGGCCGCCACCGTCGCTCGTACCTGTACGACGTCAACACGCTCGAGCGCACGCGCCTGTTCCACAACAACACGCTTCGTACGATCGCGCCCGAGTACGAGTGGCAGCAGAGCGCCGACGGCTCGAAGGTACTGATCGTCTCCGAGCGCGACGGGGATACCGTCTCGCCCGAGCGCGGCGTTTATGCCGTCGATCTGGACCGCAAGATCAGCAAGACGGAGCTCATCGACCGGCTCGAGATCAGCCTGGCGGGGGAAATCATACTGTGGGCCCACGGGCTGCGAATGTACGCCCCGATCGCCGCCGAAGTCCGGCAGGCCGTCTCCGAGGTCTCAACGTCGCGGCTCTACAAGTACCAAAAGGATCTCTTCGACTTCGGCTCGAAGAACATCACCCGGCCCGGCAACGCCTCGGCACGCGAGTACCTCTACGACACCTACGCGTCGTTCGGCTACGAGACAGCGTTGCAATGGTTCGACACCGAACCGCGCGGCAACCGCCCTGCGATCCGCACCGCCAACGTGCTCGCCAAGCTCGAGGGCACCGAAAACCCCGAGCTGATCTATGTGGTCAGCAGCCACTTCGACTCGACCGCCCGCAGTCCCGGGGCCGACGACAACACCTCGGGCACGGTGATGCTGCTCGAGACCGCGCGCATCCTCGCCAGCCGTCCGCTGCCCTACTCGGTTATCTTCGCGTCGTTTACCGGCGAGGAGTCCGGCCTGCTCGGGTCCCGTGAGTTCGTCCGTCAAGCGGTCGAGAACGGCGACAAGGTCCTCGGCGCGCTGAACAACGACATGATGGGCTGGGCCAACGACCACCACATCGACAACACCATCCGCTACTCGAACCCCGGCATCCGCGACCTGCAGCACGCCGCCGCGTTCCTGTTCTCCGCTCTGATTACCTACGACGCCCTCTACTACAAGAGCACCGACGCGGCCGCCTACTACGAGGAGTACGGCGACATTGTCGGCGGTATCGGCTCCTACCCGGTGCTCGGCAATCCCCACTACCACCAGCCGCACGACGTGCTCGAGACCATGAACCACGAGCAAATCCGCGAGACGACCAAGACCAACATTGCCTCGATCATGCTGCTCGCCTCGAGCCCGTCACGCATCAACGGGTTACGCATCGTCTCGCGCCGGGGGCAAACCGTCGAGCTCGCCTGGGAGCCGAGCCCGGAAACCAGCGTCTTCGAGTACGTCATCCGCGTCGGCCCCGACGGCGGACCCTACGAGGAGTTCGTCATCGGCGAGCCGCGCGCGTTGCTCGATGACATTTCCGGCGGCACGCTGATCTCAGTCAAGGCGGTAAGCGAACGCGGCTTGCGCGGCTGGGACTGGGCCCACGTGACAGTCGGACGGTAGGCCATCCTGCTAGCTAGGGTGCTGACTCCAGGTCCGGCTCCGGATCCAGCAGTTGCGGGCTGCGCCACAGGTAGGCGGTGATCCCCGCGGTGGCGATCTCGAATGCCAGCGCCGCGAAGGTGTAGAGGCTCCAGCCGTCGACGAAGAGGCTCGCGGCGCGGCCAAGCGACAGCGCAAAAAACAGTACCGACAGCGCACCGAGCAGCACGGCCGGCCGCGGAATGACCGTAGCGACGATGAACAGGGTGCCGACCACGCAAACGGCGCCGCCGAGCACGGCCCGCATCTCACCGAGGGCCGAGGGACCTTGCAACTCGAAGCCGATCCAGCCGGCGACAAGCTCGGGTTGGATCGCCGAGAGAAGCCCGAGACCGAAGTTGGCCAGACCGAGCGCTACCAGAATCCCTCGAAACATCGGCGCCTCCCGTGGGTTACCTGCGCCGAATGTACCCGGAGGCCTGGCTCACTTCCACCGCAGAGCCTCCACGGGATTGACCCGCGTGGCCCGCAGTGCGGGCCCCGCGAGCATCATCCCGTCGCGCAAGAAGAGAACATGGCCTGCCTCGGATTCTCGGTTGCGGGTACCGGTTGACTACGCAGTCAGCGGCCAACGGTTTCAAGACTAGCTTCCGGCGTCCATCCGGAACCGGCTGCGGCGATGCACCGGCACGCGCTATAATCTCGGCGTCCCACCGGGGCGCAATCGTGCCCCGCCGATCACCTTGGTTGACCCCAGGCGGGTCCCCGAACCGCCCGAATCATGATCTCGAACCTCCGAAACATCGCCATCATTGCGCACGTCGACCACGGCAAGACGACGCTCGTGGACGAGCTGCTCAAGCAATCGGGCACGGTCGACACGCGCACCGAGCTGCCCGACCGCATCCTCGACTCGAACGAGCTCGAGCGCGAGCGCGGCATCACGATCTTGTCGAAGAACATCTCCATCCGCTGGCGGGACTACCGCATCAACATCGTCGACACCCCCGGCCACGCCGACTTCGGCGGCGAAGTCGAGCGCATCCTGTCGATGGTCGATTCCGTCCTGCTGCTCGTCGACGCGGTGGACGGTCCGATGCCTCAGACCCGCTTCGTCACCCGGAAGGCGTTCGCCCACGGCCTCCATCCGATCGTCGTGATCAACAAGATCGACCGTGACGCGGCGCGGCCCGACTGGGTGCTGGACGAAACCTTCGAGCTCTTCGACCGGCTCGGCGCCACCGACGAGCAACTCGACTTCCCGGTGCTCTACGTTTCCGCGATCAACGGCACCGCGACACTCGATCCGGAGGCGCCGGGCACCGACATGACACCGCTGTTTCAGACCATCATCGACAGCGTGCCGCCGCCCGCCGTCGATCCCGACGGGCCGCTGCAGTTACAGGTCAGCTCGCTCGACTACTCGTCGTACGTGGGAGCCATCGGCATCGGTCGCATCGCCCGTGGAACGCTGGCGCGCAACATGCCGGTCACCGTTATCGATCGCGAGGGCCGGGAGCGAACGGAGCGGGTGCTGCAGGTACTGGGGTTCGAGGGCCTCGAGCGAGCCGAGGTGGAGAGCGCTACCGCCGGCGATATCGTTGCTTTCAGCGGCATCTCCGAGCCACGCATCTCCGACACCTTGTGCGATCCGGAGCACGTCGAAGCATTGCCGGCGCTGACCGTCGACGAGCCGACGATCAGCATGACGTTCGAGACCAACACCTCGCCGCTCACCGGCAAGGACGGCAAGTACGTAACCAGCCGGCAGCTACGCGATCGGCTGGCCCGAGAAGCGCTCCACAACGTCGCGCTACGGGTGGAACCCACCGACAGCCCCGACCGCTTCAGTGTCTCGGGCCGCGGCGAGCTGCACCTGTCGATCCTGCTCGAGACCATGCGTCGCGAGGGCTACGAGCTCGCCGTCTCCCGACCCCGCGTCCTCGTTCTGGAGATCGACGGGGAGCGCCAAGAGCCGTTCGAGCAGCTCAGCATCGACATCGAGGACACCCATCAAGGGGCGATCATGGAGGCGTTGGGCTCGCGCGGCGGCGACCTGCAAGATATGCGTCCCGACGGCAAGGGCCGCGTTCGGCTCGACTATGTCATCCCGACCCGCGGCCTGATCGGCTTCCAGTCCGAGTTCCGCACCATGACCTCGGGAAGCGGCATCTTCGTGCACAGCTTCGATCATCACGGCCCGGTCAAGAAGGTCGGCCGCGCCCGGCGCCCCAACGGGGCCCTGGTCTCGATGGCCGCCGGCAAGGCGCTCGGCTTCGCGCTCTTCAACCTGCAGGAGCGCGGCCAACTCATGATCGGCCCCGGCGACGAGGTCTACGAGGGGCAAATCATCGGCATCAACGCGCGCAACCGCGACCTGACGGTCAACCCGCTCAAGGGCAAGAAGTTCACCAACATGCGCGCCTCCGGCAAGGACGATGCCATCGCGCTGACGCCACCGACGCGGTTCACGCTCGAGGAGGCGCTGGAGTTTCTCGAGGACGATGAGCTCCTCGAGGTGACACCGAGTTTCCTGCGGCTGCGCAAGCGACACCTGAAGGAACACGAGCGACGACGAGCTGCGAAAAGCGCTGCGGCGCTGGTCTGAGGAGCACGAACCCGGCGAGACTCAAGCAGTCCGGGTGCGGCGGGGCCTCGCATGCGCGCCCAACATCCGCCTCTGGCCGTCTCCCGAGAGCATGGCCGCATTCGTTCTTTCTTCTCACAGCAGCGGTAGAAAACCCAAGTGCGGCTAGCTTGAGCTTGGCCCGATCTCGCCACGGCTTCGTTACGTTGACAGTGTCATCCGAAGGGGCTTTTTTCTTCCTATGCCTCCGCTCACACCGGCTTCCACAACTCCACCTTGTTCCCCTCAGGGTCGATGAACCAGTTGTTCGACGGCGTCTCTATGCCGGCGACAACGCTGTTCACGCGGTTCTGCATGACCTAGGCGATTCACTGGGGAGGCCCACCCCTACTAGGGGGCAACCGGCGATCGCCGGCACGCGCCCGCAAGGGTACTTTCGAGTCGAGGACTTCGGGAGCCGCTGCGGCTGGTGACCACGCCGACCGACCCACGCCGCTTGTGCGCGGCCGCCCGATCCTGCAAGATCTTGGCCGCTTCTCATTCTTCTCGCGTTCGGCAAGGAGGCCGCCCATGCGTCGACTCCCGCTCCTGCTCTCAGTCATTGCCGTCGTGGGCCTCGCCCTGACGTTCAACTTCCCTACGCCGGCCTCCGAGGCAGGCGCCAGCCCGGCAATGCAGAACAGGCCCATCAACATGACGATCGGTTGCGCAGGCGATGACGTCGACGAGGTTCGAATCGTTCCCTGGACGGTGCGTCTCAGCAAACGGGGAGGGGAACGGGCCACCTTTCGCCTTCAGCAGGCCTCCGACGTCGAATTCGTGATAATCCAGGTCAAGTCCGGTAGCTCGTGGCCGTTCGAGACTCCCCCCACACCTGATTTCAGGGTCCCTCGGGGGGGAGGAAACGCAGTCACCACCGGTGCGATTCTCTCCAACGCACAAGAGGGTACGTATTTCTACAACATCGTCGCCGTCTGTGGCTCGGACGAAACGGTGGTCGACCCGCGGATGAGGATCGACCCCTGAGTCCGGGGACGGCACGGAGCTAGCGGGGCCCCTCTTCGAGCGCGCGGCGCAGGCGCGGATCCTTGCGCAGCTCATCGAAAACGGGATCGGCCCGGATCTCGGCGCGCGGATAGCCGGCGTCGATCGCCTGCAGGAGGTATTCCAGGGCCCGCTCGCGCTCCTCCAGCACGATATAGACGTGCGCCGCCCCTTGGAGGACGTCGAGCTCGGTGGGCGCCAACTGTAGCGCCGCCTGGATGTGTTGCAGCGCATCTTCCCGCTCGCCCTCCATCGCGTAATACCGGGCAATGATCTGCAGGGTTTCCGCATCGCTCGGATTGACGGCCAACTGCTCTTCAGCCAGCGCGATGGCGCGGCGATAGGCGCTTGCCGCCTGGTCACGCTCCCCGGGAGCCCAGTAGTAAGCATCGCCGAGATTGCCCCAAAGAAGGTAGTCGTGATCCTCTAACTCGACGGCTTGCTCGAACATGCGCGCCGAGTCTGAGTAGCGACCTTCGTAGAAGTACAGCGTTGCGAGGTTATCGATCGCTAGTGTGTAATCGGGGTTGAGTTCCAGGGCTCGCTCGAAGGCGCGCCGAGCGTCGACCCATCGCTCGGCGTAGTAGTAGGCGACACCGAGGTTGCTGAAGCTGCGGTAACTATCGGGGGCGAGCTGAGCTGCCTGCTCATAGGCGTCGATCGTCTCCTGGATACGGCCTTGGCGGAAGTAAAACCTTCCAAGCCACGCATAGCCCGCCCAATAGTGTGGCCGCACGCCGATTGCGTCCTCGTAGGTCGCTTCGGCGCGATCGAGCTGACCGGCGCCGAGATAGGCGTTGGCGAGCCCGATGTAGGCGGCGTCGTCGGTGGGTTCCAGCCGCACCGCTTGCTCGAGCTCGGCAGCCGCCTCCGCGTAGCGTCCGGTGCCGTTGTAGACAACGCCAAGGCAGAGGCGGCCCGCGGCGTCAAGCTCCTCGAGTGCCACCGCCTCGTCGCACGCTGCCGTGGCGCGCGAAACCCAGGCAGAGTCCTCCGTGAGCTCGTATTTGTGCCAGAAGGCCCTGCCGAGCCCAGCGTGCGCCCGCGCATATTCTGGATCGATGCGCAGCGCTTGTTCGAAAAGGGTCACCGCCGTGTCGGTACCGTCCGCGTCGGCGTGTTCTTCCAAATAGCCGCGGCCGCGCAGGTAGTATGCATGGGCCCTCGGGTTGTCCGTGCCCGCCGCCAGCAGCCCCTGCTCCATGGGCAACAGCTCGATGCGCAGCATGCGAAGGGCGCGGATCGATACCTGCTCCTCGAGGGCGATCAGGTCGTCGATGCCGGCATCGACGGTGTCAGCATCGAGTTGTCGCAGCTCCCGGGTGTCGACAAGGCTGACGTTGACGCGGAAGCGGTCGCCGATACGATGGGCCTCGAAGTTGAGCACCAGCGTGACGCCGAGCTCACGCCGCGCCATCTCGAGCCCATCGATCGAGCGCTCGCGCAGGGCGCTCGTCGGGATCACCTGAAGGTCGTGCGAGCGCGTCAGCTGCGTGAGCCTTGCGGTCAAGGTCGCGACCATGCCGTCATTGAGCGCCGCGATCTCGGGATCCTCGGCGACGGCTCCGCCGGCGGGTAACACGGCGATGATCCAGTCAGAAGCATCGAACGCAGCAGCCGTCGACGCCGGCGGCGCAGAATCCACCAGACGGTCAAAAACCCCACGTGCCCCCCACAGCAGCGCAATGGCGGCGACGGGTGCGATAAGGGCGGCGACAATCGTCCAGCGCGAAAACCGAGGCCCACGAGCGGGGCTCGGTGGGCGCACCTCGGGACTCGTCAGGTTTGCCCGGATGGCCCGCAAATCAACGCCCAGATCGTCGGCGGTCGCGTAGCGTTCTTTCGGGTCCTTGGCCAGCATCTTATCGAGCACGGCCTGCAGGTCCGATCGTGTCAGCGAGGTAACCTGCGAGACGGGGGCCGGAGCCTCGTGCAGGATGCGGTCGCCGGTTGCCGTAATCGTCGGGCCGCGGAACGGATGCTGTTCGGTGAGCATCTCGTAGAAAACGACTCCAAGCGAGAAGATGTCCCCTCGATGATCGGTGCGCATGCCCAACAAGAGCTCGGGCGGCATGTAGCTCACGGTACCGGCGAGAGGCACCAGGTCGGTCGTCAGGTAGGTTGCCTCTTGACCCACCGCCACCCACCGGGCCACCCCGAAGTCGAGCAGCTTCACGTCGCCCTGCGGCCCGATCATGATGTTCTCGGGCTTGATATCTCCATGGACGATGCTCTCCTTGTGCGCCGCGGACAGGCCTTCGACACACTGCACGGCGATATCGAGGAACTCGGGGAACGAAATCGACCTCTTCAACCGTTCGCGAAGCGTTATCCCCTTGACGTACTCCATCACCAGATAGAGCTCGTCGCCCTCTTCGAGCACATCGAAGAGCCCCGCCACCTGCTGGTTGCTGATGCGGGCGGCGCTGCGAGCCTCCTGCAGAAAGATCCGGCGCCGCTCGGCATCTTCGGCGACCTCGGTCGGCAGCCTCTTGATCGCCACGTCGCGACGCAGCTGCCGGTCATAGGCTCTGTAGACCTCGCCCATGCCGCCGACACCCAGCTGCTCCTCGACGTCGAAGCGCCCGATTCTTCTTCCGATCAGGTCGGACACACACTCACCCGGTTGTCTGGAGAGGGGATTCGATGGCACATCTTAGGCGCGCAAGCCAAAGGAAGGGAAGAGAGACGCCTTCCTTGCGATTCCCGCGTTCAAGGGCACGGAGCTGCACTCGAGTGGCGGTGTGGCTTGATCTATTTGAACCCACCCACCGGCATTGTCGAGTCAACCAGGGGTCTGGCAAAGTTATTGTCTCGTAGGAGACGATCCGGAGTTGGGGAGGCGATAAAACCACGCTGATAGCCGCTGTCTCTCACGCCAGCGCGTGCCAAGATCGTCTCACCAATCGAAGCCTTCACCAGCCGCCCCCGAGCGCCATGCCAGGGAGGAATCAATGGCCGACGTCACGATGTGGAATCTCGGACCTTCGCCCAACAACATGAAGGTGCGCATCGCCCTCAACTACAAGGGAATCTCGTTCGACAAGGTCGAGGTCGACTTCATGGACGAGGAGCGTGCCGGGGTCATCGAGGTGTCGGGGCAGCCGCTGACCCCGGTGATCAAGCACGGCGAGACCGTCGTGTACGATTCGCGCGGCATCCTGCGCTATCTGGACGCCAACTTCCGCGACACGCCGTCGCTGTTCGCCACCGACCGGCCGACGATGATGGCGCTCGAGCAAGAAGAAGACTACGGGCGCAACACGATCGCCGAGCCGGTAGGTATGGTCTTCCGCCAGGCCATCGCCGAAGCCCCCCCCCGATATTTCGGTGTGCGAGCAGGCCTCGCAGATGATCCACGAGGCGACAGCGCCGTACGAGGAGCGCCTGCAAAGCCAGGACTTTCTGATGGGCGACCACTTCACCGTGGTCGACGCAACCGCCGCCCCGTTCGTGTCCTACTCGATGGTTCCACCCGAAGCCGGCGGACAAGACAACCCCATGATGCAGTTCTTCATCGACAACTTCAGCCTCGGCGAAGGGCGCGACAAGACGCGCGAGTGGGCGCGGCGGGTGATGGCCTACGATCGGTGATGGGCGCTGAGGGGTCGGCCCCAAACTAGTTTTCTGCGCCCATTCGCACGACGTATATGTTGGGATCGCTGTGTAGCGTAGGCGAACACCAGGTTGCCGTTGCCGCAGAATTCAGCAATGTCGACGGGGCGGTGGCGGCGCTCGAGAAACGCCGAAACACGCTCAAGAATCTCAAGCAAGCAGCAGCGGCGTTCCCGGAGGACTCGTGGGGCGTCTTCGATGGGCTGCAGGCCCGGCGGTGGTTGTTTGTCGCCATAGACGCTGCCGCCACGCTCATTGACTTCCCGCTTCGCGAGGCGGCGGTGTTCCCTCCTCTGGTACCTTCGCGCCTGATTTCGTGCACTTTTCGCCGTCAGGATGGCAGCCTAACCTCCGGGGACCAGGAAGGGACGTTGAGATGCGTCTACCTCGACCCTCGTCCACTCTTGCCCTGTCCCTCATCTTCCTGCTCGTCGTCGTTTCGGCGAGCCAGTGCGGCAGGGGACAAGACCTTTCGGGGGCGACTGTCCCACAAGTCAGCGATTCCGGCGAAGTCGACGGCATTGCGGCTGAGCAAGAGAGCCCCCATCGCCGCCGCGGTCACACCGATGGCGACGGCGGCGGCACGCCGGCGCGGCGAGCCCAGGTTCCGAAACACCTCGGCCGCCAAGGCTGCGAGATCTTCCCCATCGCGCTCGCGCAGTAGCCACCTGTTGAGAAGTCCGGGTTAGCCCCGATACGATGAGACGGTCGACGGCGGCCGGATTTGGCTCGATTCGGCGGGAGCCAGACAGGCTATCCCCGTCGGTGGATCGTGCGGAAGGCGCTCAGGGACTCGACGGCGTGGTCGGCGCCCCGCCCATGCGAACGATGAACCAGGTGCCGACCACGGCGGCGACCGGCGGCATGAAGATTACCCAGTTCTGCGCCTCGAGGCCGCGCCCGAGCAGGAACACGCTGACCGACACGAAGGCCCACATGACGCACATGGTGATCAGCTTGGCCTTCATCGGCATCGGTGTGGAACCGTCCAGGTAGCCGAGGAACGGCGAGAACAAGCGGTTGTGAATCAGCCTTTCTTCGAGCCACGGGCAGCTGCGGGCGAACAGGTAGGTCGCCATGATCAGGAAGATCGTCGTCGGCAACCCAGGCACGAAGACGCCGAGGCCCGCCAGCCCGACGCACACGACGCCGGCGGCGGCGAGCAGCAGACGATGCGGCGAGAAGCGCCGGAGCCGCTGCAAGAAAGTTTCGCTGGTGTTCGGAGGGCTCACGATCCCCGAATCCTACCGAGCCAACCGGCGTTCGACAAACCGACCGCCGCTGACGCTACTCGGGCCTGCCGCCGGGGCGCAGCGAAATCCCCTTGCCGTTGCCGAACGTGAGCTCGAAATCGGCGTCCGCAAAGCCGAATCGCTGCAGCAGGTGAGCGGTTACGTCGAGGTACTGGCGGTCGGTGAGCGACCCTTCGGCGGCATAGGGCATGAAGCTGCGATTGTACGCGTACAGGAACTCGGCCGTCTCGTAGCTTTCCAGCCCGCGCCGAGTCAGGCGGCTGCCGATCCCCTCGCCCTCGTGGCATGCATAACAGTAGCGTTGGTACACCTCTTCGCCGCGCTCACCTTGGGGGCGATCGGCGGCGGAGCAACCCGCTACCAGCATCGTCGCGACGGCAACCGCTGCCCGGGCCGGGAACCACACCGCCCCCGGCGCCCACGCGACCGCAACAGCCGGTCCCGCCGCTAGCGGCGCGGCGACCCCCCGAGGTTCCCCCCCGCTCACGAAACGCGAACGGGGTGCGGCAGCGGCAGGTTGAACAGGTAGCCCTTCTCGTTGAAGGGGATCTCGTCGGGCTGCGTGTTACCGGCCGCGTCGGTGGCGCGGGTCATGATGGTTCCGACCCCGGCGGGGGCGTCCCAGTCGAGCTCGTAGCGGACCCAGGTGTAGCGCGGACCGGGTTCGAGCAGACCCGCCTCCTGCCAGGTAGCGCCGTCGTCGACACTCCACTCCACCCTGCTGATCGGCGCGTGGGGCGAGGAAGCGTACCCGCGGAGCGTCTGCGGTCCCACCGGCAGCGTCGCCGGCCAGTCGAGCGCCAGCGGGCTCTTGATCGTCTGCCAGACCGCCGGCACGCCCTCCGACTCGCCCTCGGGCGGGTAGTCCGGGCCGATCAGCACGTACGACGTCGTGTTGTTGCGCGTCCAGACCTTGTCGTTCGAAACCCGGATCTCGCCCAACCATTTGATGTTGGCACTACCCACGTAGCCGGGCACGATGGCGCGCAATGGGTAGCCGTGGTCGGGCGGCAGCGGCACGCCGTTCATCTCCAGCGCCAGAATGCTGTCCGGGTCCATCGCCTTGTCGATCGAGATCGCCTTGCGGAAGCCGCGCTCGGCTGACTCGACGTCGCGGCCGACGAGCAGGACATCGACCGCCGCCTCCCGGATGCCGGCGCGGTCGAGAACCTCGAGCAGCGGCACCCCACTCCACTCGGCCATGCCGACGCCGCCGGTCATCCACTGCGTCCCGGTAGCCGCCCGTCCCATGACGATCTCGAACATGGCCCGTTGGTTGCCGCCGCATTCCAGATAACACGACACCGATCGCCGCGGCATCGCCTGCAGGTCGGCGTAGCTGAGACGCACCTCACTCTCGACACCGTCGCCGCCGACGACCAGGCTCCAGTCGGCCGGATCGAGCTCGAGGGTGCGGGAGTTGTTGCGCACGAAGAACAGTTCGTTGGGGGTCATCAGCGAATCGAGCCTCGACAGGCGCGTCTCGAGGCTGCGATTGCCGTGCACGATGAACGGCGACGGATCCTTGAACCAGTTGTCCGGCATCGTGGCGACTCCGTCGTCTACCGGCCCGTCGGCGGCACCGGTGCAGGCGGCGAGATAGGACCCGGCGCCCCCAGCGGCCAGCAGGCGCAGGAAAGCTCGGCGATCGAGACCGCGGCCGCGGCAGGAATCCCAAAGGCGCTCGACGATCTGTCGGGCCTCGACGCCACTCGGATCTGGAAGTCGACGTTCTCGGCTCACGCGGGTGTCTCCCAACTGGCAAGATTAGCAGGGTGCTGGAAGACTCCCCGCGGGGATTTTTTTAGTAGCCCGTTTAGC
>JADFNY010000189.1 GCA_022563115.1 Acidobacteriota bacterium
ACGACACCACCGAGATGTTCGGCACCGTGCTCGAGAACGTGGTCATCGATCCGTCGAGCCGCGTGGTGGACCTCGACGACGACACCTACACCGAGAACACCCGCGCCGCCTACCCGATCTCGCACATCCCGAACGCGTCGCCCATCGGGACCGCCGGCCACCCGAAGAACATCATCTTCCTGTCCACCGACGCCTTTGGCGTGTTGCCGCCGATTTCCAAGCTCACGCCCGAGCAGGCGATGTACCACTTCATCTCCGGCTACACCGCCAAGGTCGCCGGCACCGAGCGCGGCATCACCGAGCCGCAGGCGACGTTCAGCGCCTGTTTCGGGGCCCCGTTCATGGCCCAGCACCCGAGCGTCTACGCCAAGCTTCTCGGCAGCAAGATCGCCGAACACGACGTCGATTGCTGGTTGGTCAATACCGGCTGGACCGGTGGCCCCTACGGTACCGGCGAGCGCATGAAGATCGGCTTCACGCGCGCCATGGTGCACGCGGCGCTCGACGGTGCGCTCAACGACGCGGAGTTCGTCGAGGACCCGATCTTCGGCATCGCCGTCCCGACGAGCTGCCCCAATGTGTCGGGCGAGGTCCTCATTCCCAAGAACACCTGGAGCGACGGGGCGGCGTACGACGCGCAGGCGCGGAAGCTGGCCCATATGTTCGCCGAGAACTTCGAACAGTTCGCCGAGGTGGCTTCGGAAGACATCAAGGCGGCCGGGCCGACCGCGGTAACGCTCTAGTCTTGACCTCGCCCGTAATTCCCTCTGCAGGTGTACCACCATTTGTGGGGCTAGCAGGCGCAGGCCCGAGATGTCGAGGGTCAGGCGGTCGGCGTGAGGCCGATCACGCCGGCGGCTCGATGCCGAAATGGGACTCGGCCTGCTCCCGCAGCTTGAACTTGCGAACCTTTCCGGTGACCGTCATCGGGTACTCGTCCACGAACCAGATGTAGCGCGGCACCTTGAAGTGCGCCAGGCGATCGGCGCAGTGCTGTCGGATGTCTTCCGGGTCGGGAGATGCGCCCTCTCGCAACTTGAGGCAGGCGCACAGCTCTTCGCCCAGCTTGGCGTCGTAGACGCCGACAACCTGGACGTCCTCGACGTCGTCACGTGCATAGAGGAACTCCTCGATCTCGCGCGGGTACACGTTCTCGCCGCCGCGGATGACCATGTCCTTGATGCGGCCGGTGATCTTGAAGTTGCCGTCGGGGTCGCGCACCGCGAGGTCGCCGGTGTGGAGCCAGCCGTCGCCGTCGATCGCCGTCGCCGTCGCCTCGGGCATCTTGTAGTAGCCGATCATCACGTTGTGGCCGCGGGCGCAGAGCTCGCCTTGCTCGCCGTCGGGCAGCGTCGCCCCGGACGCGCTGTCGACGATGCGCGTCTCGACGCCGGGAAAGGAGCTCCCGACGGTGCTGACCCGCACCTCGATCGGGTCATCGACGGATGTCATGGTGATTCCGGGCGAAGCCTCGGTCAGCCCGTAGGCGATCGTCATCTCGGTGGCGCCCATGTCTTCAACCACTCGATTCATGACCTCGATCGGGCACGGGCTGCCGGCCATGATTCCGGTGCGCAGCGACGACAGGTCGCGCCCGTCGAACGACGGATCTTCGAGCTCGGCGATGAACATCGTCGGCACGCCGTACAGCGACGTCGCGCGCTCGTTTTCGAGGCAGTCGAGGGTTGCTACCGGCTCGAAGTACTCCGCCGGCACCAGCATCGTGGCGCCGTGCACCAGGCTGCACAGCGTGCCGATCACGCAGCCGAAGCAGTGGTAGAACGGCACCGGAACGCACACCCGGTCGTCCTGGGTCAGGTTCTGGAAGGCGCCGATGTAAAAGGCGTTGAGCAGCAGGTTGCGGTGGCTGAGCAGCACGCCCTTCGGGAAGCCGGTGGTACCGGATGTGTACTGGAGATTGATCGGTTGCTCGGGGTCGAGCTGCGCCTCGCGTTGGCGCAGCTCGCTCTCCGGCACCGCAGCACCCGCTTCGATCATCGCGGCCCACGTTCCCATCCCGGCGCCGGCCGGCTCCGGGATCGACACCACCCAGCGGAGTTCGGGAAAGCGCGCGGCGCGCAGTTGTCCGGGCTCGGCGTCGGCGAGCTCCGGACACGCCTCTGCGACCAAGGCGAAGTAGTCGGAGGTCTTGAACCCGTCGATCATGAATAGGGCGCGGGCGTCGGACTGCTCGAGGGCGTAGGCGAGCTCGTGTCCGCGGTATGCCGGGTTCACGGTGACGAGCACGGCACCGATGCGGGCGGTGGCGAGGTGGAGCAGGACCCACTCGGGCCAGTTGGTGGCCCACAGGGCGACGTGATCGCCGTTCTCGATGCCCATCGCCAGCAGGCCGAGAGCGACCGCGTCGACCTGAGTGTCGTACTCGGCGTAGGTGGCGCGGAACCCGCGTTGCGGAAAAACCAGGGCTTCGTGATCGGGGAGTTCGCTGGCGCGCCGACGCAGCGCCTCACCGATCGTCAATCCGCGCACCCAAGGATCGATCGTCGTGCTCATCGCGACGCGCACATTAGCACTAGCAGGCCGGGATGGCGCTGCTACGCTGTGGCCATGAGGCGGCCGCGAATCATCACCTTCGACTGCTACGGAACGCTCATCGACTGGAACAAGGGGATCTCCGCGGCGTTGATTGCCGAAGGCGAGCGGCAGGGCTTTCATGCCGATCGGGAAACGATCCTCGAGGCGTACCACGCCGCCGAGCCGCGGGTGCAATCGGAACACTATCGCACCTACCGCGAGGTTCTCACGTTGCTGGAGAGCGAGATCGCAACCCAGCTCGGCTGGGACCCGCCGGCCTCACCCGGGCACCTCGCCGACAGCCTTCCGGGCTGGCAACCGTTCGCCGACGCGAACCGGTCGTTGGACCGGCTCGCCGCCATGGGCTTCGAGCTCGGTATCTTGTCGAACATCGACGACAAGCTTCTTGCCGCCAGCCGACGGCACTTCGACGTCGACTTCGAGCTGCTGGTCACGGCGCAACAGATGCGTAGCTACAAGCCGGCGGCGCCACATTTCGAACGCGCTCTCGAGACGCTAGGCGGCGATCGCTCGGCGATGCTGCATGTCGCGCAGAGTTACTTCCACGACATACGGCCGGCCGCGCACATGGGGATCCACACGGTTTGGGTGAACCGCCTCGCCGAGCCCGTCGACGGCGACGGCCCTTCGCCGACGGTGGAGGTTGCCGACCTCGACGCGGCGGTCGACTGGGTCGAGCAACGGTTCGGCGGCGATGGGGGTTGATCGATGAGCGCCGCCGCGACGTCCGCCGAGATCGATCGTGGTCGCGATCTCCTCCACAGCTCCCGCGGTGTCGTCGTGCTCACCGGTGCCGGCCTGAGCGCCGACTCCGGCCTCGCGACCTTCCGCGGCCCCGGGGGACTGTGGAGGAAGTACCGCCCCGAGGAGCTGGCAACACCCGAGGCTTTCCGCCGCGACCCGCGCCTCGTCTGGGAGTGGTACGAAGCACGCCGCCGCGCCGCCGCCGAGGCCGCCCCCAACGATGCCCACCGGGCGATCGCCGAATTTGCCCTCCGTCGCGATGACGTGACCATCGTCACGCAGAACGTCGACGGCCTCCACACCCTGGCAGCAAGGTGCGTTGCTGCCGAGCAGGCGGCGGAAATGAGACTTGCCGCGAACGCCGCAGGTCGAAAGGCGGGGGCGGGGGGGGGGTGCATTCAACAGAACCCGCCGGGCCACCGCGCGATCCTGGAAACATCAGCCGCACCCTCCCACTAGAGCTTCACGGCACCTTCTACAGGGTGCGCTGCACGTCCTGCGGCCGCGGTCACGAACACCGCGACCTGATCGACACGAGCTCGAAGGAAACGCTGCCCCGCTGCGACGATTGCGGCGCGCTGCTGCGGCCCGACGTCGTCTGGTTCGGTGAGCCCCTCGGCGAGGCGATCGAGCGCGCTTTCGGCTGTGCGTCTCAGGCCGAGATATGCCTGGTCGTCGGCACCAGCGCGGTGGTGCAGCCGGCTGCCAGCGTCGCCATGGTTACCCGCCGCGCCGGCGGCGCCATCATCGAGGTAAACCCGGAGGAAACACCGCTGTCGCCGATGTGCGAGGTCTCGCTGCGCGACACGGCGGTAACGGCCGTTCCGCTGCTTCTGGCGCCCGCCACGGGTGCACAGCTTTGAATCACGGGTAGGGGGTGGGCCGTGGTGGAAGTTCCACCGCGGCCTGCTAGGCTTTTCGCGGGGCAACTGTTAGGGTGCCGCCTCGGTACCGACAAGAGGCGCAACGGATGCGAATTGTCATCGCGGGTGGGGGGGGAATCGGCTTGCAGTTCGCCCGCGAGCTATCGGCCGACTATGACGTCGTCGTCATCGAGGACGATCCGGAGGCGGCAAGACCCTTCGAGGCCCTGGACGTCCAGGTGGCCCGGGGCAAGCCCACCCACATCGAGACGCTGCGCGCTATCGACCTGCGCGCCGACGACAAGTTCGTCGCCTGCTCCGACTCCGACGAGCGGAATATCATCGCTTGCATGGCCGCCAAGCGCCTCGGCGGGGCGCGTACGTTCTGCTTCGTCTCCAACCAGGAGTACTACGAGTCGTTTCGCGCTGAGACCGAGGACGACGTCTTCGACATCGACGAAGTGATCTGGCCGCAGCTGATGCTGGCCGACGAGATCGCCCGCATCGTCCTCGTTCCCGAGGCGCTCGACGTCGAGGTGTTCGCCGGTGGCCGGATCTGGTTGATGGAGTACCGCATCGGCGAGGATTCGTCGCTGGTGGGCAAGCACCTCAGCGAAGCCAACCTGCCGAAGCGCGTCCTCGCGGTCGCCTTGATCTGCGATGGTCAGGTCTCCATCCCGCGGGCCAACACGCTGTTCGGCGCCGGCGACAAAGTCATCTTCATGGGCAAGCGTAGGCCGCTCGTGAAGTTCGCCCGGTCGATGTTTCAACAGGGCAAGACCGGGGTCAACGAGGTCACGGTGATCGGCGGGGGTACGGTCGGGGTGACGCTCGCCAAGCGGCTCGAGCAGGGCGGTGTGCGGCTCAAGCTGATCGAGCTGGATCAGGAACGCAGCGATGAGATCGCGGGCGAGCTCGACTGCATTGTGGTTCAGGGCGACGGTAGCGACCTGGCGCTGCTGCGCGAGGAAAACATTGCCGAGAGCGACGTGCTGGTGTCGGTGACCAGCGATGACGAGAAGAACCTGCTGGGTTCGCTGCTCGCCAAGCAGATGGGCATCCCCAAGATCATCACCCGGGTCAACAACCCGACCAACATCCGCCTGTTCGAGGAAGTAGGCATCGACGTGGCACTCAATGCGCTGATCACCGCGGTCAACGCGGTGCAAACCATGCTGCGCGGTACCAGCGCCCGGCTGCTCGCGACGCTCGAGCAGGGCAAGGCTGAGGTGCTCGAAATCGTCGTTCCCGACGACTATCCGGTGACCCAGATCCGCAATTTGCCGCCGGTGCCGGGCGCCATCATCGGTGCGGTGGTGCGCGGATGGCGGACAATCGTGCCGCACGGGGACGACTACGTGAAACCGGGGGACCATCTGTTGGTGGTCTCCACAGAGGACGCCAAAGAGGCGGTCGAGCAATATTTCTAGCAGCTGCTGAAGGACCCCCGGGAGTTCTTCAGCACCCTGCTACCAGCAGCCCGGGAGGGCATCGCCTGGTGCCACTATGCGCCTAGCAGTCGTCGCCCATACGATCGGCCTCATACTCCGGCTCTTCGGAGTCCTGCTCGTAGCGCCGCTCGTTGTCGATCTGATCTACGGCAACTATGACCAAGCCCGCGGCTTCGCCATCGCCGGAGTCAGCGCCGCGATCGTTGGCGAGCTCGCCCGCCGGCTGCACCGCGGCGCCCGTGAGCTGAGCCGCATCGAGGGCCTCGCCGTGGTGGCGTTCTCGTGGTTCGTGGTGTCTTTTTTTGCCGCCATCCCGTACCTGTGGAGCGGTCTGACGTTCGTTGACGCGGCGTTCGAGTCGATGTCCGGGCTGACGACCACGGGAGCGACGATCTTTCGCGACTTCAGCCTCTATTCCGAGGGGCTGTTTTTCTGGCGCGGCATGACCCAGTGGCTCGGGGGAATGGGCGTCATTGCGTTGTTCATCGCCATCCTCCCGGCCCTCGCCATCGCCGGACGGCAGCTGTTCTTTGCCGAGGCGCCGGGCCCCGACAAGGAACGCCTCACACCGCGCATCCGGCACACCGCCATCCGCCTGTGGGGGTTGTACGTCGTGCTCACGGGGGTGGAAATCGTCATGCTCTGGTGGTTCGGGATGCCGCTGTTCGACGCCTTTTGCCACGCCTTCACAACCATGTCGGCGGGCGGTTTCTCGCCCAATCCCGAGAGCATCGCCGGATACGAAAATCCCGCGGTGGAGTGGGTCTTTATCGGCTTCATTTTCGTCGCCGGGGCCAACTACTCGCTATGGTATCGGTTTTTCCGCGGCAAGCCGTTGGCGCTCATCCGCGATGAAGAGTTCCGTGTCTACCTGGTCGTAGTGCTCGCCGCGTCGCTGCTGCTCGGGGTTTTCCTGTACCAGTTCTCGCTCGACCCCGGGCAGGCCTACCTCGACAACGCGCCAGCCGGCGCGGTGCTTGACCACGCCAGCGTCGAGACCATCGCGCGGCACTCGAGCTTCCAGGTGCTGACGATCGTGACCACCGCGGGATTCGCGACCGACGACTTCAACCTGTGGAACGACAGCGCGAAGGCCGTCTTGCTGCTGCTGATGTTTCTCGGTGGGTGCGCCGGTTCCGCCGCTGGTGGACCGAAGTTGATCCGCTTGTGGTTGGTCGCCAAGTTCACCTATGTGGAGCTGTTCAAGGTGTTGCACCCGCACGGGGTCCGTCCGGTGCGCCTCGGCAAGCGGGTTGTTTCGACCGAGGTCATGCAGTCGATCGTGGCGTTCTTTGTGATGTACCTGGTGATCTTCTCGGTCAGCGTCGTCGTTCTCATCGGCCTGGGCGCCGACATGATGACCGGGATCACCGCAAGCATCGCGACGCTGGGCAACATCGGGCCGGGTTTCAGCACCGTCGGGCCGATGTCGTCGTACGCCGATTTCGATCCGCTGAGCAAATGGGTGCTGTTCGTGAACATGTGGGTCGGGCGATTGGAGGTCATGACGGTACTGATCTTCTTGCAACCCGGGGTGTGGCGCGGCGCCCATTGGCGTCGGTTTGCGCACCAAACGGAGGAGGTCGCATGAGCAAGCTCTTCGACCAACGCGTTGCCCTGATTACCGGGGCGTCGAGCGGCATCGGGCGCGCCACCGCGTTGCGC
>JADFNY010000190.1 GCA_022563115.1 Acidobacteriota bacterium
CGCGCGTCGTGGCCACCATGGTCGGTGGTTCGGCGCTGGTCTACACGTGCGGCCTGTTGCACTTCACCCTGCTTCTCGAGGTGCCCTTCCAGCAGGCCTTGTGGATGGGTTTCCTTCCCTTTCTCCCAGGTGACGTCCTGAAGATTGCCGCGGCGACGGTGGCTTACAAGCGCCGTCCGAACCTCCTCGCTGCGCTTTGAAGCTGCACGAGTACCAGTCCAAGGCGCTGCTGCGCCAATACGGGATCCCTGTCCCCGAGAGCGAGGTCGCCGACAGCACCGAGGCCGCTGAGGTCGCCGCCGCAGGTCTCGCCGAGAAGGGTTACACCCGTTTCGCCGTCAAGGCGCAGGTGCACGCCGGAGGGCGCGGCAAGGGCGGCGGCATCAAGCTCGCTGACAGCCCGAGCGAAGCGGGTGAGCTGGCCGGTGCCATGCTGGGCACTCAACTGGTGACACCGCAGACCGGCCCCGAGGGTGTCCTCGTGCGGAAGGTGCTGATCGAAGGCGGCGTCGACATCGCCGACGAGCTCTACTTGGGGATCACGATCGATCGGTCGAAAAAGCGGCCGGTGATCATCGCCTCGACCGAGGGCGGTGTCGAGATCGAAGAGGTGGCAGCCAACAAGCCGGACAAGATCCACAACGAGTGGATTACCCCCGGCCGGGGACTCGAGACGTTCGAGGCCGCCGGTGTCGCGTATGCACTCGGGCTCGAGGGCAAGACCCACCGCGCCGGTACCGCGGTGATCAAGAAGTTGGCCGAGATGTTCGTCGGCCTGAGCGCCTCACTGGCGGAGATCAATCCGCTGATCGTTACCGGCGATGGCCAGGTCGTCGCCCTCGACGCCAAGATCAACATCGACGACAACGTGCTGTTCCGGCGCCCGGATCTCGAGGCGATGCGTGATCCCAGCGAAGAGGACGAGCTGGAGATCGCGGCGGCCGAGCACAGCCTGTCGTACATCTCGCTCGATGGCACGGTGGGCTGCATGGTCAACGGCGCCGGTTTGGCGATGGCGACGATGGACGAGATCCTGCTCGCCGGCGGGACGCCGGCGAACTTCCTCGACGTCGGCGGCGGCGCCTCGGTGGAGCGGGTTGCGGCCGCCTTCCGGATCCTCATGCGGGCGCCGAGGCTCAACAGCGTGTTGATCAACATCTTCGGCGGCATCGTCCGTGGCGACCGGGTCGCCAAGGGTATCATCGAAGCGCTGCCGACCCTCGAGGTCGACATTCCGGTGACCGTGCGCTTGCAAGGCACGAAAGCGGAGGAAGGCCGCAAGTTGCTACAGGAATCGTCGCTCGAGTTCATCGTCGCCGAGACCCTCGACGAGGCGGCGCGCAAGGCCGTGGAGGCCGGCAAGTGAGCATTCTGGTCGACGCCGACAGCCGCGTGGTGGTGCAAGGAATCACCGGCACCGAAGGCTCGTTCCATACGCGCCAGTGCATCGAGTACGGAACCAATGTGGTTGCCGGTGTGACCCCCGGCAAGGGCGGTCAGACGTTCGACGACTCCGTCCCGGTGTTCAACACTGTCGAGGAGGCCAGGGCCAAGGCCGAAGCCGACGTGTCGCTGATCTTCGTGCCCCCGGCGTTCGCCGCCGACGCCATCAAGGAGGCCGCCGCCGCCGGTGTGCGCCTGGCCCTATGCGTCACCGAGGGTATCCCCACGCTCGACATGGTCGATGTGGTGGCCTACTGCCTCGAGTGTGGCACCCGGCTGATCGGTCCCAACTGCCCCGGCGTCATCTCGCCGGGCAAGTGCAAGGTCGGCATCATGCCGGGTTTCGTCCACCTCGAGGGCATCGTTGGCGTCATCTCCCGCAGCGGGACGCTCACCTACGAAGCGGTCGACCAGCTCACCCGCGTCGGTCTGGGGCAATCGACCTCGGTGGGCATCGGTGGGGATCCGGTCAACGGCACGTCGTTTCGCGATTGTCTCGAGATGTTCGCCGAGGATGAGGAAACCAAGGGCGTCGTTCTGATTGGTGAGATCGGCGGCAGCGCCGAGGAAGAGGCCGCCGACTACCTGGCGGACGATTACCCGCTGCCGGTTGTCGCGTTTATCGCCGGCCGCACCGCCCCCCCGGGCAAGCGGATGGGGCACGCCGGGGCGATCATCGCCGGCGGCAAAGGCACCGCCGATGAGAAGATGCGGGTCCTTTCCGAGGCCGGCGTGACGGTTGTCGAGAGCCCCTCGGCGATCGGCGTCACCATGGCCGAGATCCTGGGAACAGATTGAGCAAGAGCGACGACGGGACCCGTCCCCCCTGGCATTTCGACACCCGCTCGGCGCGCTGCGGAAAAGACACCGAGCCTTCGTCCGGCGTCCCGACTTCGACGCCCATCGTCGCCAGCTCGGCCTTCGAGCAGGCCGATTCGGCCGCTATCGACCTGGTCTTCGAAGGCGGTGAAGGCTATACCTACGGCCGCTATCACAACCCGACCGTAGCGGCGCTCGAGCACGCCGTCGCCGATCTCGAAGGAGCGGAAGCCGCGCTCGCCTACGGGTCGGGAATGGCGGCCATCGCCGCCGCGTTCCGCGCCCTCGAGCTCGAAGCCGGGGCGAAGATCGTCTGTGCTCGTGACCTCTACGGCGCCACGATCTACTGGCTCGAGCGCGAGGCGCAGCGCCTCGGGTGGGAGATCGTCTACGTCGACTTCGCCGACCGTCCCTTCACCGCGCAGGTGGTGCGCAAGGAGGAACCGTCGGCTGTGTATTGCGAGACGCTCTCCAATCCGCTCGTCCGGCTCGTCGACCTCGATTCGCTCGGCCCGGCCTGTCGTGATGCCCACGTGCCGCTGGTCGTCGACGCGACGTTGACGCCGCCCTGCTGCCTGCGCCCGATCGAACACGGTACGACGCTGGTCGTGCATTCGGCGACCAAGTACCTCGGCGGCCACGGCGACGTGATCGCCGGCGTGCTCTCGGGATCGGGCGAGTTGATCGACGTCGCCAAGGCGCAGCGCTCTCTCGACGGAACGATCGTCGATCCGTTTACCGCCTGGCTGGTGCTGCGCGGCCTCAAGACGCTGTCGCTGCGCTTCGAGCGCCAATGCGCCAACGCCGCCCGCATTGCCGCCCACCTCAACACCCACCATTCGGTCGAGCAGGTTCACTACCCGGGAGTCGGGCGGCGAGGCTCACCGCGCGAGATCGCCACCCTCGAACGCCTGTACCCGCACGGCAACTACGGTGCGGTGCTGTCGTTCGAGATCACCGAGGCATCGGCTGACGAGCCCGCACGGTTTCTCGACGCGCTGCAGCTGTGGGGAACGGCAACGACGCTCGGCGACCTCGAGTCGCTCGCCCTGATCCCGGCGATGACATCGCATCGCGAGCTCTCCGAGGAGCGCCGCAGCTACATGGGGATCGTGCCGGGACTCGTGCGCCTATCGGTCGGTATCGAAGACGCGGACGATTTGATTGCCGATCTCGACCATGCGCTGGCCGAGGCGATTAAAGGCCCCTAGCGCTTGGCCGGTGACGAGCTTTCTTCTTTGACCGCGACCTCGGTTTCGAGAAGGCCAAGCCCCTCCTCGGTCATTACCCCGAGGAACGCCGCCACGACCTCGGACTCGAACTCCGTTCCGTCTCCGGCAACGATCGTTCGGATCACCTCGTCGATGGCCATCCCGGGGCGATACGGTCGATCGGAAATCATGGCGTCGTAGACGTCGGCTACGGCACAGATGCGCGCGTACGGGTGGATCTGGTTTTCCGCCAGCCCGTCGGGATATCCGGATCCGTCCCAGCGCTCGTGATGCTGGCGCACGATCGGGATGAGGTCGGCAAAGGCGGCGATCGGCTGCAGAATGTTGGCTCCGATTTCCGGATGCTTCTTCATCACGTCGTATTCGTCCTTGGTGAGCCGCGCCGGCTTGTCGATAATCGCGGCGGGAACACCGATCTTGCCGATGTCGTGCAGCAGTCCGCCGCGGTGCAGGACATCGAGCTCATCCTCACCCAACTTCATGAACTCACCGATCTTGAGGCCCATTGCGGTGACCCGTTCGGAATGTCCCGCCGTCCACGGCGATTTAGCATCTACGGTCCGGGCCAGGGCGGTCAACGAGCCCCAGTTGAGTGCATCCAGGTCTTCCACCAGGTGAGTGTTCGACAGCGCTACGGCGACCTGATCGCTGAGTTGCCGGGCTTGTCGCCGATCATCCTCGTCCAGGGAGAGCTCGTTTTTGAACCCGAGCGAGATGGCTCCCGCCAGTTCGTTGTTGATGAACATCGGGAAGACGGCGAAGCTCCTGCAGCCAAAGCGTGCCAGCGTTGCCAGGAAAGCCGGCACGCCGTCCTGTGGTCCGATCTCGAGAATATCCGGTTCTGCTTCAAACCGTTTGAAGTCCCTGCTGTCCAAGAAGGTGGTCTCCACCCACGACGCGTTTCCGGCCCCGGAGCGCAACGTGTAGGTGCGTGGCACCTTCTGCTGGTCGGGCGAGACCAGGGTTATGCTCAGCGCCCGGCACTCGAACAGGTCACAGGTCCTATGAAGGACCGCGCGGACGATCTTCTCGATGTTGAGGCTAGAGAGGATCGTGCGGTCGATCTCGGCGATCGTCTCCAACGCTTTGAACTGCTTGCCGAGACGGCTCGCCATTTCGTTGAAGGAGTCGGCGAGCTCTTCGAACTCGTCGCCGCTGGAGACATCGACGCGACTGTCGAAGTTGCCACTGCCGATCCTCCGCGTTCCTGCCTGCAGTTGCTCGAGCGGAACGAGGCTGCGGCGGATCTGCCCGATACTCAACAGCAGTACGACCCACAGCGACAACAAGATCACGAACGGGAAGATGCGCCGGAAGCTGGCCATCGGGGCGAGCAGATCGGCCGTCGACTCGCTCAGCATGACGGTCCACCGCGGCACCGCAAACTGATAGGCGAGCGGCATCGACCAATACGCCGCCAAGAAGTCGTCGCCCTCGAGGCTCCATTCGAGCGTGCCGGCGGTGTTGCCCGAGATTGTCTCGAGGACGCTCTCGGGGAGAGCCCCGTCGGCAGGCCGGGTGCAGAACAGGGGCACAGACAGCTGATCGAACACACACAGGTGGTTGTTTCGCGGCAGCGTGTCCGCACCCCCGGCCCACAGGTAGGCCGGGTCCACCGAGGCAATGATCAATTCTGCGCCGCCGTCGAGCCCGTTCAGTGCACGCACCAAGAAGATGGCGGGCGGTTGCCCGGGGAAGGCCTCTGTGAGCAGCAGCGTGCCGCCGACGTCGAGATGAACGCTTTCCTCGGCGCCGATGGGTGGAGCCTCGAAGGGTTCGCCGTACAAAACTTCTTGGCCGTCGTCGGTGAGCCGGGCCAGGCCCAGAAACCGGCGCGACGCGAAGGGGTTTTGCCGGTCCGGAAGGGCAACAACCGCCACATCTTCGGCGTATCGGCGGTCGGCGAATTGCAACTCGGCCTCGAGCAATAGCAGTCGCTCGACGATGCCCTGACCGACGCTGCGAACGCCACTTTCGAGCAGCAGCTCGCCGTGTTCGTAGAGCTGGGCGCTGACCTGACCGAAAGAGATCACCGCCAGGGCGGTGATCGGCACCAGCGCGCAGACGATGAACAGCACGAAGATACGTCGGGCAACGCGGCTGGATAGGAAGCTCGTATCGAGTGCCATCCTGAAGCCTCAGAATTCTTCGGCAAGGCCGATGAACATGCCGTTGTTGGCGCGCACGATGTCGTCGTGGCTTTGCGCCGCGGTAAAGGCGCGCGCGCTCTCCTTGTCTTTACCCTTGCTGTAGAGGTCGAAGTCGGAGTTGACGGGTACGAGAAACCGATCTATTCGGCCGCCGCTGCCGCCCCCGCCCCCGCCGCCTCCGCCGCGTCCGCCGCGTCCGCCGCCCCCTCCTCCTCCACCCCCACCTGCGTCCGCGATGTTCAGGTATTCGTAGGGCTCGCCGTAGGGGTCGAGCATGTCGGCGCGGTTGATCTCGGCGAGGCTGTTCGGGTAGCGGCTGTTGTCGAACCAGAAGAGAGAGATCTCCGAGCTCATCGCCGCGATGTCCCCGATGGCGTGGGCGACGCGGGCCTTGCCGAGCGCGTCCATGTACATCGGCACGACGATGGCGGCGATCGTTCCGAGGATGCCGACAACGATCAGGATCTCGATCAGCGTGAATGCGCGACTCCACGCCGCCCGCAGGTCGTCGAGCAACACCCTCGAAGATCGGGCCGGCATGCGGCGCGAGATGGAACGCCGCCTCGATCGCGATGCGCTCCCCCGGCTGTCGTCGGTCCCCATGACTAGCCCTTAGTGGGCTCGATGCGGAAGGCGTCGAGCTGCTGTTGCTGGTGTGTGAGCGCCCGCTCGAGCTCGACGAGGTGAACCCGCGCCGCGCGAATGGACTCGTCTTGAAGGGCACGCTTGACGCCGGCCGACTCTTTCACCGCCTCGCCATGCGCCGTCGTCAGCCGATGTACGCGGTCGCGGAGGCTGGTGATCATTTCGTCGAGCGCGGCGGCTTCCTTCAGCAGGAAATCCCGGCGCCGCAGTCGGACAAAGGGGACGAGGTTGCCCTGCTTGACCTGTTCGAATACGACGCGGAAGCGATACAGCGGACCGACAATGCGGTGCGAGGTGAAGATCGAGTGCACCGACAGCGTCACGAACGTGGCGAGAAGGGCCGGCCAAAATCGAGTGTGCAAGGAAAGAAACTCGGCTGCGGCTACGGCCTGACCGATGCCGGGCTCGGCGACATTTAACTCCCAGATCAGCGGTCCGAACATCGCCAGCGAGAGGATAACCGCGGTCACCAAGAAATAGAGGAGCGTGATTGCCAAGAGCCGGAGCTGAAGGCGATCGATAAGGATGCGGCGGCGCTTGTGGGCTCTCTTGGTCATCTGCTCGTCGCCTTTCGCCAGGTGATCTGGAGCTGGTTCTTGAAACGCACCGGGCCGCCGCGGGCGGCGTCGAAATAGAAGCTCATTGCGTAGTCGCCGCCCAGCGAGTCGGTGTACTCCACCGTATACAAGACGCCCTCGTCGTCTTGGTCGTGCAGGACGCGGGAGACGCTGTAGCGCTCTCTCGTCCGCGCACCCGTGCCGAGGACGATGGTGTTGGCCGAGAGCTCGAAGTATCGGTCGGCGTAGGCCGGGTTGGTGGTCGTCCACCGGCCGATGAGCGCCGGGGGCATCGGAACCTCGGTTACGGATGGTCCGCATGCCCACGCCCAGGGAGCGGTGGCGAGCAAGGCCGCGATGATGATGTGCTTGTTCCGACGCATCCCTGTTGCCTCGTGTCGAAGTGAAGAAACGCTGACCGCTGGAATGG
>JADFNY010000191.1 GCA_022563115.1 Acidobacteriota bacterium
CGGCCTCTGGTAATGGCCGAAGAGCTCCTGCCCCTCGCTCGCCTGTATCGGAGGCGCCTTTTCACTGCTCATGCCCTCCGACGCGGTTTCCTGCGATGCACAGCCCGCGACGGCCACGGCCGCCAGAACTGCGACTGCCGTTGTGAGTTTGGACCACCTGCTGTCTGTGCGCATCAGACCCTCCTCTCTGGTCGTTGCGGGCGAGCCGAAGCGCTAGGTTGCGGTCATGAGCTTCGATCGCTTCCGTCTAGGTCACTTGAGGGCAAGCGCCACGAGCGAGCTCGGATAGTCCGGACCTCCGATCTGCACCACGATGTACTGCTGCCCCTCGTGCAGATAGGTCATCATGCCGTACTGAGCCGGCGCCGGAAGCTCGACCGAGCCCAGGAGCTCGCCGGTCGCCTTGTCCCGGGCGCTGAGGACCGGGCGATTGTCCGCGAGGACCTCGCTGGTGAGGAGCAGGCTGCCGGTGACCATCAGGATGGCATGGGACCCACCGCCGCTGTTGGGCAGGTCGATGCCCGCCTCGACGGCTCGGTTCTTGACGTTTTCTGGAGTCTCCCCGATCGGAACCCAATAGAGGCGCTCACCGGTATTCATGTCGTAGGCGGACACGCGGTTGTACGGCGGCTTGAAGATTGGCAGCCCGCGGGGGCCGGGGATACGTCCGGCCGGGCCCGCGACCCACTCCGAGATCGTCGTGCCGGTGGTGGACGTATCATCCGGATCGTCCTGGTCAGCGCCCGGTGCCACGAAGCCGCCGCTGCACCCGGGAGAGTGCGACACGTACAGGATTCCCGTCGTCGGGTCCATGGCCGCGGGATGGGTGATGTTCAACCCGCCGTAGCAGCGGATGTTGCCCCGCACACCGGAATCGTGGCCGACGGGCAGCCGCGGTAGGTAGGGGTCTCCGATCCGGTACTCCAACATGGTCTCGAGCGCCATTTCCTTGAGCTCGGTCGTAAAGTCGATGACGCGATCTTCGTCGAGCCCCATGGCCTCGAAGGGTTCGGGCTTCGTCGGGTAGGGCTGGGTGGGTGCCGTCCAGTTGCCGGGCACCTCCGTCTGCGGTACCGGGCGCTCCTCGATGGGCCAGATCGGTTCGCCCGTTTCCCGATTGAAGGCGAAGATGAAGCCCTGCTTGGTGGTCTGCACGACCGCCGGAATCTCCGTTCCCTCGACCGTCAGGTCGACGAGGATCGGCACGTTGGGAAGGTCGTAGTTCCACTGGTCGTTGTGGACCGTCTGGAAGTGCCAGACGCGCTCGCCCGTCGCGACGTCCAGCGCGATGACGCTGGTGCCGTAGAGGTTGGCGCCCGGGCGGAAGCCGCCGAAGTAGTCGATGGTCGGCGGGTTGGTGGGGATGTAGACGATCCCGCGCTCGTCGTCGGCGGACAGCGGCGCCCACGATGAAACGTCCCCCGTGTACGACCAGGCATCGTTTTCCCAGGTCTCGTGCCCGAACTCGCCGGGCCGTGGGATGACGTGGAACTTCCAGCGGAACTCACCGGTCCGGGCGTCGTACGCCAGGATGTCGTTCGGGACGTTCTCGATGCGCGTCTGGTTGTAGCCCTGCTCGGCGGAGCTGCCGACCACTACCGTGCCGTTGACGATGATCGGGGGCGACGAGCTGGTGATGTATCCGAGCTCCCGCGGGACCCCGTAGTCGGGATCATAGGCGCCCTCATACTCCTTCCACGGGCCCCAGTCGGCGAGGAGGTCGAGCAAGAGGTCCACCACCCCGGTCTCGGAGAAGCCCTCCAAGGGTACAGCCTTGCCCCAGTTCTCCAGGGGCCGGCCGGTCCTCGCATCCAGCGCGTGGAGAAAAAAGCCGGGCGTGATGATGTAGATCACACCGTTGCCGTCCACCTCCGCGTAGCCAACGCCCTTGCCGTAGCTGGCCCGCATGGAGCGCTCCCAGCGCTGGGTGTTGGGCTCTCGGTAGGTCCAGATGGTCTCGCCCGTGGCGGGGTCTATCGCCACCACGGTGCGCCGCGACCCGGCCACCGTGTAGAGCATTCCGTCGATGTAGCTGGGGGTCGATCGGGAGGTGGTCTGCGGCTGCGGGCTGAAGTTGTCGCCGCGGAAGATCCAGGCGATTTCCAGCTCCTCGAAGTTCTCGCCGTTGATCTGGTCGACGGGCGAGTAGCGGGTGCCCCAGGCGTCGGCGCTTTGGTAGCGCCACTCTCCCACAGGGTTGCCGCGCTCCTGGCCCACGGACAGGGACGAGACCGCGAGCCCTAAGCTCAGGGTGAGGGTGAAACAGAGCGCGTGGATTCGTCGCGGACGGCGTGTCAGGTCTGCTCTCATCTTCTTCCTCCCAGGGCTATCGTCTCGTCAATGTACTTGGCCGCGAGGGGGGTGACAAGAACCGAGCGACGACTCCTTGACGCTCGGCGTGCTCAGGGCCTAGCCTGACGCACGAGGGTGGCAAAGTACGACGATAGCCTTTGCTGTCAGGAGGACGCATCATGGCAAGCAAATCCGCACGCTCGATTCTTCAACCTCTAGGGCCGGGGGCGCTTGTGCTAGCGGTCCTCGCCCTGCTGGCTTTCCACACCGGAGCGTTCGCGGCGCAGCAGTGGCATGAGCCGGCATCGGCCGACGAGGCCGCCGTCACGTTCACCAGGGACGTTGCGCCGATCCTGCAGGAGAACTGCCAGATCTGCCATCGGCCGGGCTCGGTCGGGCCGATGTCGCTTCTCACCCATGAACAGGTCAGGCTCTATGCACCCCTCATCAAGGACAAGGTGGCCGCCAGGGAAATGCCTCCGTATCACCTCGATACGGGTGTCGGGATCCAGGCGATCAAGAATGACTGGCGGCTGAGCGAGGAGGAGATCGCGACCATCGTCGCTTGGGTGGATGCGGGGGCCCCGGAGGGCGACCCGGCGGACATGCCAGCCGCGGTGGAATGGCCGGACTTCAGAAAGTGGCAGCTCGAAGACCGGTTGGGTAAGCCGGATCACGTGATCAAGTCGAAGCCCTTTACGGTGCCGGCCGAGGGGGGCGACTTGTGGTGGCGTCCGAGGGTGGAGACGGGGCTCACCGAAGATCGGCTGGTTCGGGCCTTGGAGGTCCGGCCCTCCTTCCCCGCAGGCCGTCAAGCCGTGCACCACGCCATACCTAGATTGTTGAGCCAAAACGAGGAAGGCGAGTGGGTCCGTACCGGGAGCCTTTCGGAATACGCCATGGGCAAGGTCGGGGAGATCCTCCCTGCAGACGCAGCCCGTCTGCTGCCAGCGAACTCGATGATCGAATGGGACGCCCACTACTACCCAATGGGCTATGTCATTGAGGACGATCAACTCGAGCTTGGCCTCTGGTTCTATCCCGACGGCTACGAGGCGGAATTCACCCAGAATCTGCGCCTCTACCCGCTACAGGGCGACATCGCCCTGGCGCCGGGGGGGACCGCCATGACCCAGGGCTTCCGCCGGTGGGATCATCCGGTTCGCATTGATAGCTTCCAGCCGCACGGGCATGTGCACCTCCATGCGATGTCCATGGAGGCGATTTATCCGGATGGCTCCCGGGAGCTCCTCAGTATGGTGAGCAACTTCAACGCCAGATGGCACCACAGCTATATCTATGACGACGACGCATCTCCGATGTTGCCAACGGGCACTGTCCTGGTTCTCACCGCGTGGTACGACAACACGGAGGCCAACCCACTGACTCCCGATCCGGAAGTGTGGTACTCGAGAGGCAGCCGTACGACGGACGAGATGTCGCACGCCTGGCTCGCGATAACCCACTTGGACGAAGATAGCTACGAGCGACTGGTGACCGAGAGGGAACGGAAGAAAGAGGCGGGCGGCCAGGGCAGCGACGGCAGAAACTGACTCGGTCCGCTTTTCAGGAGGTGCGATGAAGAGTCGCTTGCGCTTGCGCAGTTTCATTCTCGTGCTGTCGGTACTGAGCTCGGTACCCCTCGAGGCTCAGCGAGTGCAGAGGCTTCCGTTGGCGCCGCGGTCACCCAGCGGCGAGCCGGTCGCTCCGTTTTTCGAAGGCTGGTACGCGAACCCGGACGGCACGTACACCTTCTCGTTCGGTTACTTCAATTTGAATATGGAGGAGACGCTCGAGATCCCCCTGGGGCCGGACAACTTCATCGAACCAGGCGAGTTCGATGGCAAGCAGCCAACGCACTTCACGGTCGATCCACGTCGGGACAGGGGTATCTTCACGGTGATTGTGCCGGCGTCCTATGCGGATGGACAGCAGCGGGTTGTGTGGACCATCCGTGGTAACGGCGTCACCTATTCGGTACCGGCAAGGGTGGGCGTCGAGGCCCTTCAGCTTGACTACGGGCCGCGAGCGATGGGGTCGGTACCACCTCTGGTGCGGCTTGAACCCGGGGGGATGGAGGGTCAGCACCCAACGGGCGTGAGGCTGACGGAGCCACGGGTCGCAACGGTGGGAAGCCCGCTGACCCTGACGGTATGGGCGGCTGAGGTCTCGGAACGGTCCGCAGACGACATCGTGAACAGGGATGGAGTCGCGCTGAGGCTACTGTGGTTCAAACATCAAGGGCCTCCAGGTGCGGTCGTGTTCGAGGAGCGGGAGATCGTGCTGGAGGAGGGCACGGGCGAGGCGACGACAACCGCGACGTTTGCCGAACCTGGCGACTACGTGCTTCGGGTCCGGGTGGACAACTGGGCCGCCAACGATAGCAGTGCAGGCGATCAATGTTGCTGGACGAATGGGTACGTGCCGGTAACCGTTGTGCCCAAGGGCGGGACGCTGTTCCGAGACTGACCCCCCCTTTGAGGGGCGTGATCAGTCACATTGCCTGGCGCATCGAGAGCTTTGACACCGACGCGGCGCCAACTTCACCCATCGAGCCTTCCCGGTGAGGTCTGATCTCGCTCGTGCTTAGCGCGCCCAGGCGTAGGCTTCCGCGCGCGGGTCGGCGCCGACGCTGTACACCCCGGTGACGGCATCGAACAGGATCGCCCCGTTGGCGCCCTTCGACCAACCGGCGCTGACCGTGAGCTCGTGGCCCTTGGCCCGCAGCACTTTGATAACCTCCTCGGGGATGCGGTCTTCCACCGACATCTCGCCCAGGCTCATGTTGTGCGGGAAGACCGACGACGGGAAGCTGCGCGTCGCCCAGCGCGGCGCCTCGATTGCTTGTTGCACGTTCATGCCGAAGTCGACGATGTTGAGCAACGTCTGGATCGTGCGCATGATCTGGTCGTCGCCCCCGGGGCTACCGGTAACCAGGAAAGGCTCGCCGTCCTTCATCACCAGCGTCCCTTGTAGCGTGCTGCGTGGCCGCTTTCCCGGGGCCAGCGACTTGGGCTCTCCAGGCACTAGCGAGAAGTAGTCACCGCGGCAGTTGAAGACGAAGCCGAGGTCGCCCATCACGACGCCGGTGCCCCAGCCGCTGTGGTTGCTCGGGGTGATCGTCACCATGTTGCGGTCGGCGTCGGCGACGGCGATGTAGCTCGTGTCGCCCTCGAACTCGCCCTCGCCGTTCTCGTGCCGGCGGGGCAACCAGCCCCCCTCCTGCGACAGGAACTTCCACGGATCGCCGGGGCGGAACTCGTGGGAGGCATTGTCGCGTTCGATGAGCTCCCGGCGCTGCGTCGCGTACTCCTTCGAGAGCAGCGCGTCGTAAGGGATGTCGACGAAGTCGGTGTCGCCGAGGAACTCGCGGTCGGCGAACGCCAGCTTGATGGCCTCGACGCTGGTGTGGATGTACTCGGCGCTGTTGTGCCCCATCGCCGCGAGGTCGTAGCCCTCGAGGATGTTGAGCGCGAAGAGCTCGGCGGGCCCCTGATTCGACGAGGGGTTCTTGTAGACCTGGTAGCCGCGGTAGTCGATCGAGACGGGCTCCTCGACCCTCACGCCATACTCGGCGAAGTCCTCGTAGCGGAACAGGCCGCCGTTTTCCTCGGCGAAGCGAGCCATCTCACGCGCGATGTCGCCCTTGTAGAAAAGATCACGCGCCGCCCGCAATCCGGCCCTGCGTCCCTGACCGGCGGCCGCCTGCTCGGCCTCGACCAACCGCTCGAGGGTGCGCGCGGCGTCGGGGTTGCGGAAGATATCGCCCGCCTTCCGGGGGGTGTCCGGGTTGTAGAGCTTCACGCTGCTCGGGTACTGGGCCAGCTTGCGCGAGCCCAAGGCGCGGGCGAAGGACTCGCTGATCGGGAATCCCTCTCCCGCCACTTCGATCGCCGGCTGCAGCACCTCCTCGAAGGTCATCGTGCCCCAGCGGTCGAGGAGCGTGTACCAGGCGTCGACCATCCCGGGCACGGTGGCCGACAGCAGACCGTTGCTGCGCGGAATCTCGCCGTTGTTGTTCTCGTTGTACCAGTCGATCGTGGCCAGCCCTGGGGCCGTGCCCTCGGCGTCGATGGAGACGACGCGGCGCGATTCGGCGTCGTAGAGCAAGATGACCGCGTCGGACCCGATGCCGTTGGAGTCGGCGTCGACCAATGCCAGCACGGCGTGTCCGGCGACGATGGCGTCGAAGGCGTTGCCGCCCGCTTCCAGTATCTGCACAGCGGCGCGGGTGGCGAACTGGCTCATCGAGGAAACGGCGTATTCGGTGCCGCGGATCACCGGGCGCATCTGCCGTTGACGTCGGCCCTCGGCGCCACCTCTTTGGGGCTGGCCCAGGGCGCCGGAGTCGAGCCCGGCGACGAGGAAAGTGAGCATCAAGCAGCAGAGCGTGCGTGCGAGTGTCTTCATGGAAACCTCGGCTATGTTCGGCAGCACCGACGGCGCAACCTTGTTTGAGCGAAGACCGACTATCAGCATCCTAAGGCGGCGCGGTTCGTTTTGTCCACAGAAACAGAGGGGGGGGGTGCGCCAGGTTGGCCCCCGACCAACGATAGGTGAGACAATCGATCGAGCTCGGTGAGATCGAGTACCCGGCAGAAATCAACACGGAGGATGGAATGGGGGAGCAGGAAACGTTCGACTTGATCGACCTGGGTGGTCCGGCTTGGGTTCGACTCCAAAGCGCCGCGTTCCAGATGGGATCGGACAGCGGTCGTGACGACGCCCGACCGGTCCACGACGTGCGTCTTGCGGAGTTTCGAATCTCGCGCCACCCGGTCACGAATGCGCAGTATGCCGCTTTCGTACGCGAAACAGGCAGAGCCGCGCTGCAGCACTGGCCCGACGGGGAGATGCCTGCGGACAAGGCGGACCATCCGGTGACCTACGTTTCGTGGGGCGATGCACAGGCGTTCTGCAGCTGGCTCACCGGGCGCGTCGGGGCCGGGGACGGGGCCGCGCACCT
>JADFNY010000192.1 GCA_022563115.1 Acidobacteriota bacterium
CGGGGATGCCACCACCGCGGCCGCTGTGCTCGTCGAAGCCGCCGATCAACACCCGCGTCGCGCGGGAGAGCGGCCGCGTCAGCTCGAAGACGCCAACAGCGGACATCCCGCCCCATTCACAGGCGCTCATCAGGCCGAAGCTGCGGCGCCGCGGGTTGCCCGAGCACTCCAGCAGGTGCACACCCTGCGACTCAGCTAGAGACAACAACGGAACGAGCGCCAGGTTGGTCGGCTCGTCGACCAGTCCCCCCACGGCGATCTGCCAGTTCTCCGTCGAACCCAACAGGGCGGGCTTCGCCGTGCGAACGAAGAAGTGCTCGTTGGGTGTGATCAGCGTGTCGGGGGTCAGCGTCGAGAGCTTGTGGATCACCCGCCCACCGAGCCCCTGGCTGATCGGCTCGTCGAATACTTGGCTCCACTCGACGTCGAACGGCACCATGCCGAGCTGCGTGGCGCCGGCCTGAGCCAAAGCGCCGTATCGATCGCTCTCCCCACGACGCCATGCCGGCCACCCGGGAACAGAGGAGGCCGCGATGGTCGCCGCCCCGCCGCGAAGAGCCGCGGACAGGAACTCGCGACGAGTCCGTCGAATGAAACGCATCCGGCCACCTATCCTTTCGATCGCCGCAGCGGACCGATCGTGTGTTCGTTTGCCGAATCATCGATCAGTTGTCCCAAGCGCCGCAGCCGCGTCTCTTCCTTCTTGGCGCCAAGCACCCAGAACGCTGCGGTGCGACGGTACCAGGGTGCCTGCTCCTGGAAAAACTTCCAAGCCGCCTGGTTGCTCTTGAACCGCTTCTCGTACTCAGGGGTGAGCTTGGCGTCTTTGCGCTCCTCGTACGAGTAGTCGGCCTTTTCTTGCTTGCGGTTCTCGTACTCACGTAGCCCGGGCGGCTGCCTGCGGCCCTCGGCGATGAGCCGTGCGACGCCGGCGAGATTGTTGGCGCTCCACTTGCTGCCAGGACGCCGTGGCGTGAAGCGAACCTTGTAGGCGTCCTCGGTGTCGTTGACCGCCCCGACGTGTCACGTAAAGATCATCGCCCATGAGCATATCGACGCTCGTGATCCTGGCCGGCGTTGCGTTTGGCGGCTACGCGATCTATCTGCAGCGGCGCATCTATTTGCTCCAGTACCTCTTCTTCTGCCGCTTTCCGATCTCGGTGGCGCTCATCCTAGCGGTGGTGTTGCCGGCGTCGATCGTCGTGTGGCTCGAGGATGTCCTCGGCAACCTCGCCGACCTGGGTTTCCTCGGCATCATGTTCACCGCCTGGTTGGCGATCCACACGGCGTGGGTGGTCTTGTTTTCCCTTTGGATGTTGCTCGAGACGATCCCGGGACGGGCGAAAGTCGGGTTCGTCCGCGAGGGGTTACAGATCCCGATCGAGCCCCCGGAGAGCACCAAGCGACAGCATCTGATCGCGGACTTTCGCTCGTCGCCGCTGCGGTTCGCCCTCGCCCTACACCGGCTGACCCGGGGCGAGCTCCGTACGCTCAGCGTTCGGGCGCTGTTCTGGTATGCGCTGCTCGCGGCGCCTCTGATCGTCGCGGTCGTGTGGAAGTCGACCACCGTCGGCGGCACCAGCGTCTGGGCCAACATCGGCGCAGCGCTTCTCGGCGTCGCCCTCGCCTGGGTCGTTCGGCTGGTGGTTTTCCGGCTCACCGGTGGCACCCCGACGATCGTCGAGCGCCCGCTCGAGACACTTGTCAAGAAAATCGACGCGTTGGTTGAGCGGCGTGCCGACGCGGCCCCGGCCGCACGGCAGCGCGATCAACCCCAACGGGGTCTGACCTACGAGTTGGCACCGCAGGAGGTTCTCGATCGGCGACGCGCCCGGGCGCTCGCTTTCGTGGTCCTGACGTCGGGCTTCTACATCGCCGGTGCCTTCTTGCTGTCGCCGAATCGGCCCGCCTGGATGACGGGCGATATTCCGGTCCTGCTCACCGTGCTCCTCCTTCTGACCCTGGCTTGTCTGCTGCTCAGTTGGGTGGCAGCGGCTCTCGACGTGATGCGGGTCCCGGTTTTCCTGTCGCTGTTCATCGTCTTGTTCGTCTCCTTTCAGGCGTTCGACAAGGACCACTACTACCGCCCCATCCCACCGGCCCCGGCTCTGGCCGCGGAGCCCCTGACCCCGGAGCAACTGATCGAGCGCTGGTCGCAGGATCACGCCTCGGAGCCGGAGCCGGTGATGGTCGTGGTCGCGAGCAGCGGCGGCGGGATCACCGCGGCGCGATGGACCGCCGACGTCCTCACCCGTCTGCAACACGAGATCGGCGCGCCGTTCGGCGATTCGATCGCGTTGGTCAGCAGCGTGTCGGGGGGCGGCGTCGGGGCGATGTACTTCATCGACCGCTATCGCGACGGCAACTCGCCCGCCGCCGCCGACCTGTGTGGGATCAAGGATGCCTCGGCCGCTTCGAGTCTCAGCGCCACATCGTGGGGGTTTCTGTACCGCGACCTGTGGAGCATCCTGCCAGGAATGCCGGGCGAGAAAGACCGTGGTTGGGCCCTCGAGCGCGCTTGGAGCCGGCAGATGGACGACGGCGGGGCGACGTTGCGAAGCTGGCGCGACGACGCTCGCCAAGGACGTCGACCGGTTCCGGTGTTCAACGCCACCGTGGCCGAGACCGGCCGTCGGTTCCTGCTGACGCCGCTGAGCCTCGGGCGTCGTGAGCCCAACGAATCAAGCCTTTGGTACGCCGAGAACTTCAACGACCTGTATCCCGGTTGGGACCTACCGATCGTCAGCGCGGCGCGCCTCTCGGCGACGTTTCCATGGATCAGCCCGATCGCCCGCCCGGCTCGAGACACGGTCGACAGCAACATCGCCTACCACCTCGCCGACGGCGGCTACTTCGACAACCATGGGGTCGCCACCGCGGTGGATTTTCTGCGCACGGTGAAACGCGAGCTCGCACCTCCGGTCGAGGGGACCGACGAGGACCGTCCCGGTCGGGTCCGCCTCAAGATCCTGCTGATCCAGATCCGCGCCGCCGAGATCGCCGCCCTGGACTCCGGCGAGGGCGGCGGCTTCATCTACGCCATCGCCGGCCCGGGAATCACCATGCTCCAGGTGCGCGCCGCCACCCAGGTGGCGCGCAACGAGGTCGAGCTCGAGCTATTGCGTGAGTCGTGGCCCGCACAGATCGACTTTCACACCGAGGTCTTCGACGTCGGCCCCGCCGGCCCGCTGTCCTGGCACCTGACGGCTGCCGATATCGCGGAGCTCGAAGCAGTCTGGACCAGCGACGAGCTCGACGACGCACTGCTCCGGGTCAAGGCATTGTTCGGTGACGAGACGCCGCTCAAGGGTCCGCTCGCCTGTGGCAGCTGACGGACCCGGCTGCGTCAACCGCAGCGGATAACAACACCGATCGCGCCCGACCGGCCTGGAAACCCTGCGCTCCGCGTGGCAAGTTGCACGGCGTGCCTGACCCCATCCGGAGGAATACCATGAACACTCGCGGCGTCGTCGTTCGGCGGTTCGCCCCTGCGCCCAGGAGAGCCTTCCTGCTCACGATCCTGATGGCGACGCTGGTCGCCGCATCCGGGTGCACCATCGACGCCAACACCGACTCGAGCGCCGCGGCGCAGAACGAGCAGCTTCCCGCGCTTCTGGCCTCCTCGATCGAAACGCCACCGTCGAACTGGCCGTCGAACGGCCGTACCCCCGGAGAGGACCGCTTTTCTCCACTCGATCAGATCACCGACGACAACGTCGCCGAGCTCGGCCTCGCCTGGAGCTACGACACCGGCACCGATCGTGGCCTCGAGGCAACGCCGGTGGTCATCGACGGCGTCATGTACACGACCGGCTCGTGGAGCGTCGTGATCGCACTCGATGCCGCCACCGGTGAGGAGCGGTGGCGCTTCGATCCCGGTGTCGATGAAATCTACGACCGCATCGCCTGCTGCGACGTCGTCAACCGCGGTGTCGCCGTCTACAACGGCAAGGTCTACGTCGGCGTCCTCGACGGGCGTCTGATCGCGCTCGATACCTACACCGGAGAGCCGGTGTGGGAAACGATGACCGTCGATCAGAACAAGCTGTACTCGGTGACCGGGGCGCCGCGGATCATCAAAGGCCAGGTCATCATCGGCAACGGCGGCGCCGAGTACGGTGTGCGCGGCTACGTGTCGGCCTACGACGCCGAGACCGGCGAGCTGAACTGGCGCTTCTACACGATTCCCGGCGATTTCATGGCGCCGGGCACGCCGAAGCTGCCTTTGGATGAAGCGGCGATGGCACTGGCCGCCGAAACCTGGGGGCCCGATACGCTTTGGGAGGCCGGCGGCGGCGGCACTGCCTGGGACTCGTTCGCCTACGACCCCGAGCTCGACCTTCTATATATAGGGGTTGGCAACGGCTCTCCCTGGAACCAGCAATACCGCGACCCGAGCGGCGGCGACAACCTGTTCCTCGCCTCGATCGTAGCGCTCGATCCCGACGACGGAACCTATGTCTGGCACTACCAGACCACGCCGGGCGAGACTTGGGATTACACCGCCACCCAGCAGATGATCCTCGCCAACCTGCTGATTCCGGGCCCCGACGGCGGCCCCGGTGAGATGCGCAAGGTCATCATGCAGGCGCCGAAGAACGGTTTCTTCTACGTTATCGATCGGGAGACCGGCGAGTTTCTCTCGGCCGACAACTACGTCACCGTGACCTGGGCCGAGAGCATCGATCCGCAGACCGGGCGACCGGTCGAGGTCCCCGGCGCCCGCTACGAAAACGAGGCCGCGTACATCCGCCCGGCGCAGCTTGGCGGGCACAACTGGCAACCGATGTCGTTCAACCCCGACACCGGGCTCGTCTACATCCCGGCGCAGGACAACGCCATCGCCTGGGAGCACCTGCCGAGCTGGGAGTTCCGCGAAAACACCTTTCTGGCGGCGGCCCGCACCCGTCGCAGCATGGAAGGCCACACCTTCCCCGACGACGGCCACCTCATCGCCTGGGACCCGGTCGCCCAGGAGCCCGTCTGGCAGGTCGACTACGACAACTACTGGAACGGCGGGACCCTGTCGACGGCCGGGAACTTGGTCTTTCAGGGCACCGCCAGCGGCGACTTCGTCGCCTACCGCGCCACCGACGGCGAGATGCTGTGGCAAAGCTGGTCGCGCACCGGCATCCTCGGTGGGCCGGTTTCTTACGAGGTCGACGGAACCCAGTACATCGCGGTGATGGCCGGCTGGGGCGGTGCGTTCGCCACCCGATCGCGCAACGAGGGCAAGATCTTCGCCTTCGCGTTGAACGGCGACGCCGCGGAGGTCGCAGCAGGCCGGCTGCCGGCTCGCGAAGCTCCCGAGCCGATCGAACAAACTGCCGACGCCGACACCATCGCCGCCGGCGGCGAGCTGTTCACGACCTGGTGCGCCCAATGCCACGGCGGCGGCACCACGCTACCCGACCTGCGCTACTCCGATCCCGAGGTCTACGAGCGCTATCAGCAGATCGTGCTCGCCGGCGAGCGCGCCGATCGCGGCATGCCGCCGTTCGGCGCCGAACTCGATCTCGAGCAGGTACGGGCGATCTCCGCCTGGGTGATCGCCCAGCGCAACGCGCTCGGCCGCTAGCCTGCGCGCCCGACAGCAGCCGTTCGACGGTTAGCCGGCGGCGCCCGACAGCAGTCGTTCGACGGTTAGCCGGCGGCGCCCGACAGCAGTCGTTCGACGGTTAGCCGGCGGCGCCCGACAGCAGTCGTTCGGCGTGATCGATGGCTTCGTCGAGGGCTTCGAGCAGGCGGTTGCGCTCGCGAATCAGCGTGACCGCGGCAAACCGGTAGACGTCGCTGCCCGGATCTTCGGACAAGAGCGTCCGGATGGGCGCCAGTCCGGGGAGCGAGCCGCCCTCGAGGCCGGAGTCGGGGTGAAACGGACTCGACGACGAGTACAGGACGCGGTGCAACGGCCGGATGATGCGAACGAGCTCGAGGTCCGCTTCGGCGATGGCTCCTTCCGCAATGTCTCGGTGAACGCTCTTGACGAGGTCGAGCAGCATCGCCTGCCGGCGGCTTGCCTCCTCAAGATCGAACCGTTCGGCCGCCTCCGATCGCAAGCGCGCGATCGACTCGCCGAGGGCGGTGACTTCATTCACCAGATCGACCGGCAGGACCGGCGCGGCGAGCAGGGCGGCGAGCACGTCGGCGTAGAGGTCGGTGTCGGTCTTGAGGACGTCGAAGTCGATCTTGTCGAAGGTGTCGTCGGGGGTGTGCCACCACCAGTAGCCGCCGTCCTCGGCCAGGCGGCTGTGACTGATCTGCAAGAGAGGCACGCCGACCCCGTTGAACGACTGGTCGGAGTTGCGCCCGGGGCGTCGCGGGTTGATCTCGGCATCGGTTCGGTTGGCGATGACCTCGGCCGCGAGGCCGGCGAGCGCCGCGCTGGCCGAAGCCCCGAAGCGCTGCGCGTCGATCTGGCCGATCCCGTCGACGTTCACGTAGGCGACGCCGCGCGTTCTGAGCTCGTCGAAGTAGTGATCGGCAAACCAGGTAGAGCCACCGTAGCGCGCGTTGCTGTGCCCCGGCCACCAGGCGACGACGAGACCCCGGCGAAGGCGGTCGCGATGCGCGTGGAAGGCCTTGGCGAGCTCGACCATGGCCGCGTTCGAGGCGCCCTCGTCGGTGCCACCGTGGTACCAGCCGTCGATATGCCCACCGAAGAGCACGAAGGGAGCATCGGGATCCGGGGCGGAGATGGTCGCCACCGCCAGGCGGTGCGGCCGCCAACCGGTGTCGACCTCGGCGCTCACGCGAACCCGCACCGGCCCCCGCGCCAGCATCCCGCGCAGCGTTTCACCGTCGCTTGCCTTCACATGCACCGCCGGCAACTTCGGCAGCCGCTGGTAGTTGCGCAACGACGGGGTGCCCCAGGTCGTGGTCACGATCAGGTCGTTGAGCCGTTCTTGCTGATTCACGTATACGACGCCGACCGCGCCGAGCATCTCCAGCCGGTCGACCGAAGCTGACCCCGGGTTGCCCGTGACCAGCGCGATCGCACCGCTCACATCGGGAAATCCGTCGGCCGCGGAGCCGGGAGCGTCGATCTCGCCGGCGAGCACCAGGCGCTCACCTGTCCCCACTTGAAGCGCTGGCAAGTCGCGCACCGATCCGACGTCGACGAGCGGCGCTTCGAGGCCATCGGCCGAGGCCGAGAACGAATAGGTAATCGCCTGGGGCGCGAAGCCGGTTCCCGGCACCTCGATCGATGCCGAGATCGGCGTGCTCGCATAGGC
>JADFNY010000193.1 GCA_022563115.1 Acidobacteriota bacterium
CCGGACGGCGAGCCAGGGGCGGATCTCGGTGGGCTCGTTGAGGAACCGGTAGAGCCACTCGGGCTGCGTCTTGGCACCCTCGGTGTTCAGGTTCGGCGGCGAGTAGGCGGCGGCGACCGCCGCGTCCTGGCCGGCGGCCACGCCGAGCGCCACGATCGGTGCCTCAATCGCCCCGCCGCGACCGTCGATGATGTGGCAGCCGCGGCAGTTGTAGTCGTTGACGATCCGTCGTCCTGCCTCCATGGCAACCTTGCGCGGCGTCTGTGCCGGCTTCTTGACGTCGGGGATGACCTCGTCGGTGAAGCCGAGGATGGCGATGACGACGGCCTCGATCTCGGTGGGGCTGAGGCCGAAGTTGGGCATTCGCGCCTTTTCCTGCGGCAGCTTGATCTTGCCGTCGTCGACGCTGCGCGGCGACGTGAGCTTGGCGCGCAGGAAGGCGCCGCGCTCGTGCGGGATGTCGAGGTAGCCGAAGTCGATTTGGCTCGTCGCCTTGCTGCCCCAGTTGGACAGCGAGGTGCCGACGCGGCCGCGGTCCTGGAAGCCTTCGATCAGGTGGCAGCCGAAGCAGCCGTAGCGGCCGATGAGTTGGTTGCCGAGATAGAGCCGCTTCTCGGCGTCCTCCATCGAGGCGAGCATGGCTTCGGCGTCGGCGGCCGTGCGGGTGTTCTTGAGGTACTCGAGGACGACCTCATCGCGCAGCGTCATGTCGACGGTCGGGACCGTGGGGTTGTCCCAACCGGGATGGGTCAGGCTCATCAAGAAGGCGGTGACGTCGGCGGCCTCGCTGTCGGTCAGCCGCAGGTTCGGCATTCTGGTGTCGGCCCAGTAGTGCTCGGGATCCTTGACCCAGGTATACAGCCAGTCGGCGTTGACCTTGCTGCCGACGCCCCACAAGTTGGGCCCTTGCTGCCGATAGCCGGTGAAGCGAGGCTGGTCGGTGGGGTAATCGGGGGCGCCGGGCTCGTCGACGATGTGGCAGCCGAGGCAGCCCACCGTGTTGATGATCTCGGCGCCGTCCGCCGGGTTGCCGTTTGGCGCCTGGTCGAGCTCGAGGTCGGTCGAAGCGTCGAAGATGTAGGCGACGATGGCGTCCGCCTCGACCTGGTTGCGCCCCGTCCAGTACTCGTCCGAGGTGTTGGGCAGGTTGAAGAACTTCGGCATCGGGGTGTTGGGGCGGAACGACTTCGGGTCCATGACCCAGTTGTAGGCCCATGCCGAGGTCGTCTTGACGCCGACGTGCTCGAGGCTTGGTCCTACCCTGCGGGCGTCGTCGAAGCGGTCGAGCTGGTGGCAGGCGAAGCAACCGACGTTGTCGATGATCCCCAGGCCGTACTCCAGCTTCGGCGCCTCGGGAAACCATGTGTCGCCGACGTGACACTTCAGACACGAGGCCTCGGTCTCGGCCACCGGACGCATCGGCCATTCCCACTGCTCGATGTGGGCCCAGCCGCGTTCCTCCTCCCAACGGTGCCCTTCGCTCTCGTTGGAGGGCGTGTGCACCGCCGTGTAAAAAGAGGTGGCGCGGCCCTTGCCCTGGTGGCAGACGGTACAGCCGAACTCGCCGGCCGGGTGGACCGCGGCGTCGGCGACGTACAGGTCGAGGTTCGGGTGGCTGGTGAACGGCTGCGAGGAGTCGGCGTAGTCGGCGTTGCTGGCGCCCAGGTGGCAACTCTGGCAACGATCGACGCGCGGCGCCTCGGCGAAGTTGAGATCCAGCTTCAGGTCGCTTATCACCACCTGGCGGATGCGTTGCGAGGGGTTCAAGGCGTCGAGCATCGGGGCATTGCGGAAGGCGTAGGCGAATCCGAAGCGCAGCGAGTCGAGACGATCTTCGAGCCGGCTGATCTCGCGCGTCATGGTGCCGATACCTGCCGCCGCGTCGACCGACGATCGCCTCAGGGTCTCGAGCTCCGCCTGGATGTGCTCGGCCTCCGTCGTCGCCGCTTCCTCCCGCGCCTGGGTCTCCGCCAGACGCGCATCGGCCTCCTCCCAAGCCGCCTGCTCAGCGCTCGAGTCACCGCCCTTCTGGACCGCCTCCTCGTACGTCCATCGTCGGGAATCGAAGATCGAGCGCGCAAAACGGAACTCTTGGGTGGCCAGCTCCAGGTCCGTCTGAACCTCCTCGAGCTCGGCCTCGAGGCCCCCGATCTGCTCCTGCTGGCCGGCCAAGGTCTGCTCGGCGGCGTCGCGCTGCTGCGTCAACTGCGCCAGCTCGGTCTGGTCGATGCCGGCCTCCTCGTTGGCGAGCTGCTGCTGCGTCACCTCCCGCTCGATGACCTGGAACTGGCGCTGGTAGCGCTTCCACTCCCGGGCGTAGTCGTCCCAAATCATCCACAGGACGCTGAGCAAGGAGGCGACCGCCACGGCGGCGAAGATGATGTTGAGCTTGTCGATATCGCGCGCGTACACGCCCCTGCGCTTAGCCATCGGCAACCTCGTTGCGTGCTTTGAGATCTCGGCTCATGTCAGATGTTGAAGAAGAATTCGGGAATGGCGACGAAGTACTTCAGGTTCAGCGTCCAGCGCAGGTACATCTTGATCGGCACCAGCAGCATCCACAGCATCAGGTCCGAGCCGAGCACGTAGGGAATCAGGCCCATCTGGAGGTAGAATTTTTTCCACAGCGTCTTGGCGAACAAGACCGGTAGGGCGAAGAAGTACAGGCCCAACAGCAGCAGACCGAAGATCTCCCTCACCAGCCAGAAGCTCGGCATGCCGACGCCCAACAATCGCGCCCAGATGAACTCGGAGAGGTTCACGTTGGTCAGCGGTACCACCTTGTGGACGTCCCAGTACTCGTACGGGCCGTAGAAGTTCCAGTTCGGGCCCCTCAGGAACGTTCCCTGAAAGATCAGCAGCACCCACAGAATCACGAAACCGAACAGGAAGATGAAGATCTCGTAGCGGCGCTCGGCGAACGTGTAGTAGCCGTTTCCCTTCGGGTTGGGGTCGATGTAGGGAATCGCCATCAAGCCGATGACGATGAACGTCGGAATCAACACCCCCGCCAGCCACGGATCGAAGTAGACGAGGATTTCCTGTAGGCCGAGGAAGTACCAGGGGGCCTTCGACGGGTTCGGTGTCAGCTGCGGGTTGGCCGGTTCCTCGAGCGGCGCCGGGATCAAGATCGACCACGCCACCAGCATGATACTGATCAGCAGCACGCAGAGCAGCTCCGTGTAGACCAGGTCGGGCCATACGAAGACCTTCTCTTCTTCCTCGGGCTCGGCCTCGTAAACGGGCCGGCCCTCGGCGATGCGATCGTCGTTCTCGACCCCTTTCTTCATCGCCAGCCAGATGAAGAAGACGACGAACCAGAGCATGAACGAGATCGGCACGTTGTCGGGCCGTTTGAACTGGATCCAGAAATTCTCTTCCAGCGCCGAAACCGCGAAGAAGGCGAGCGGGAAGCCGAGGATGGCGGCGGACATGAACTTGTTCTGCGTGCAGAACTTGCGGTACCTGCAGAACCCCAACAGCGCCAGGATCGAGGTGGCAATCAGCAACTGGGGTCGGAAGAGGACGTTGATCCAGCTTTGGATGGTATCCACGGCGTCCCCCCTTACATCGCCATTGGGCCGCCCTTGCCGGGCCCGGAGATCCCTCCGTCACGCCGGATGCGCCAGAAGTGGGTGGCGAGCAGCATGACGAAGATGAACGGAATGCCGATGCAGTGCAGGACGTAAAAGCGTAGCAGCGCGCCCTCGCCGACGAAGCGACCGCCGAGCAGAACAAACCGCACGTCGGAGCCGGCGGTGATCAGCGGCACGCCGCCGACCGCCATCAGCTGCGAGCCGGGGCCCTCGACTCCCAGGCCGGGTGAGGCGCGTGCCATGTTGCTGCCGACGGTGACCGCCCACATCGCGAGCTGGTCCCAGGGCAGCAGGTAGCCGGTAAACGAGAACAACAGCGTCAGCACCAACAAGACCACGCCGATCACCCAGTTGAACTCCCGCGGTGGCTTGTACGAGCCGGTCAGGAAGACGCGCAGCATGTGCAGCCACACGGTGATGACCATCAAGTGGCCGGCCCAGCGGTGCATCTCGCGCATCAAACCGAGGGTCGCCGACTCCATCAAGTCGAGCATGTCGGGGTAGGCGTGCTGTGCGGTCGGACGGTAGTAGAACATCAGCAGGATGCCGGTGACCGTCAGCGACAGAAACAGGAAGAACGACACGCCCCCCATGCACCAGGTGTAGGAGATCCGCAGCCCCTGCTTGCGCATGCGAACCGGGTGGAGGTGCAGGAAAACATTGGTCAGCACCGCCAAGGCCCGGTTCTTCGGGTCCTTGGGCATCTTGTGGCGGAACACCGACTTCCACACCGGCGTGCGGGTGAAGTCTGAGAACCAGCCCTTCAGGCGACCCATCATTGGTGATTACTCCGTCGATGCCTGACGCGAAAATCGGCGCCTCACGCGAAAAAGAGAAAAGAAGTGGGGTCGTCCCAGCCACCCCGTTCGTAGAGAAACTTCTGCGACTTGTCGACCAGGATCTGACCGTCCTCGGCGAGCGAGATCGCGGCCCGCTCCAGCGGGCGGGGCGCCGGACCCTCGAAGTTGATGCCGGTCATGTAGAAGCCGCTGCCGTGGCAGGGGCACTTGAACTTGTTCTCGCTCGATAGCCAGTTGGGGGTGCAGCCGAGGTGGGTACATACGGAGATGAGGACGTAGAAGCCCTGATCGTTGCGCACGACCCAGACGCCGAACTTGTCCTTGAACTCGGTCGAAACCGTGCCCACCTGGAAATCGTCCGGGAAACCGATCTTGAACTGTTGCGGCGGCTCGTACAGGACGTTGGGAAAGAGAAATCGAAGCGAGCCCGCCAGAACGACGCCGACCGAGGCCGCGAAAGCACCCCAAGCAATCCCGAGCACGGGGAGATTCTTGAGGAACTCCCGGCGTTCAGGGTTCTCCGGAGCGACAGTCTTGTCGACAGTGGCTTCGCTCGTGTTGTCGGCCATGTTCTCGTCTCGGTCAGTTTAGCGCCGCCGGCCCGTCATGGTAGAGACGGTCCGCGCATCGAATTCAGTGCGGTGCGCGCCGCTTCGCGCACGCGCAAATCGGGGTCGTTGTCGCGGATATCACTGAGCTCGCCGAAGGCGTGCTCGACGCCGATCATTGCGAACGCCTGGATGGCCGCGAGCATCGCGTCTTGCTGCTGCTGCAGGTTGAGCTCGCCGGTCGCTACCAAATAATCCCGGTCGATCATGCGGCGCAACTCCGCGAGCCCGGCATCGTTTCCGAGGCGCGCCAGGGCGACGGCGGCGTTCCAGCGCACCTGGCCCACCTGGTCATTGAGCGCCACCTCGAGGGGTTTGATGGCTTCCAGGTTTTCCAAGGTGCCGAGCACGTACGCCGAGTAGCCACGAATCGCCGCGTCGTCGTCGTCGAGGAGTTCGGCGACCTGCGCCGCGGCGGCAGTGGCGGCGGGAACCCCGATGTTGCTGATCGCCGCGACGGCATTGAGCCGTACGTCGGCATCGGGGTCGTCCAGGTATTCGACGACGATAGGAATCGAGGATTCATGTCCGACACTGCCGAGGGCCAAGAGCAAGAAGGTGCGCACCTGGTGGTCTTGATCAGAGGTCCGTCCAAGGGCGTCTGCGATGCGGCGGGCGACGACGGGATCATCATGCAGGCTTTGGTCTCGGGCCAGCTTGTTGGCGAGGCCGAAGGCCCCCTGCCAGGGTTCGTTGATGCCCCCGCCGGTGACTTCGGCGAGGTACTCGTCGACGGTCTTCTCCTCTTGGGCGATGAGGCCGAAAAGCAGGAAAACACCGATCGCGCCGAAGACCAGCAACATCGGCAGGATGAAGAAACCGAGAGCGACCCGCAGCCCATTCGGTTCGGCAGAATCTTCCGGACGCTCGACGTCATCCAGCGCACTTGTCTCGTTCATTGTCGCCTGAGAATCCCCGCTTGCCCAGAGGAAAAACTACTGGACACCCTGGCTGCTGTCAATCCGCGCCATAGCCGCAAAAACGGGCGTTTTCGACCTCTTCCCGACGCTTCAGCTCTCATCCGATTCGGCCTCGGTCCCAAGCTCCTCGAGCCCCAATTCCTGGCGCGCCTCACGGCGGAATCTCTCGGCCAAGAGCGGGTCGTGCGCCCGGTGCGCCGGGTTGTGCTCGAAGCCCCGGTGGATGGCGTCGCAGGCGTAGCAGACGGTGATCTCGGGGACGAAGAAGTAGAGGCCGTAGTCGAGGCCCATGCAGACGATGAGGCTGAGCCCGTAGGTCCACGGCGAGAAGGCGGCCCCGATGATGACGATCACCAGACCGAGCATGCGGTTGAAATCCTTCTGCGTGTACAGACGATTGCTGCCGCAGGCCAGGCAAATCTCGATCGGATCGTGTAGATCGCCGGCGTCGTCGAACCCCTCCGATGCCATGGGTTGCTGATGGTGGCAGCTTGTGCACTCTAGGGTTTTTTCCGATTCGCGCCGCCCACCCCCTCCGGCAGTCGCGGTTGCCGCGACCGCTTCTTCAGAGGGCTCACCACCGAGCGCGGTGCTCGCACCTTCTTCGTCGCTGGTGGGTCGGTCGCCAAGCGTCGCCGGGAAGTCGTGCTGGTTGCGCCTCTCGCAGGCGTCGCACCGCCAATCGAAGCTGTGGCTCATCGGCGTGTCTCAGTAGGGCTGGCCGGTCGCCAGTGACAGGTAGATCGAAATGGTCTCGCCGAACAGCACGAAGACGACGGCGGCGTACAGGATACCGGTGGCCGATTGGATGGAGCGGATCTCGACCGTCTTCCAGGTCATCCAGGCGAGGCCGATCGGGGCGAGCACACCGAGAAAGGCGCGCATGAAGACGAACAGCGCGTTGCCGAGCGTGAAGGCGCGTAGCAACCCGCCGTCCATCGTCGTCCACTCCGTCCAGTGGTAGGCGATCACCGCGGCGAGCGAGACGAGGATGAAGAGCTGGGTGGTGATGAACACGATCAGCACCCGCTTGAGCGGCTCGAGCGGCATGCGCGGCTCGATGAGATACCAGTGTGCCAACAGCATGGCGAACAGGACAGAGCCCACCGCGGGTACGACGCCGACAAGCCCGGCGCGATACAGCGTCCGGCTGGCCGGCTCGATCGATGCGGCGCCGGCGAGGACGGCGGGGTCGGTCAGCACCGCGAGCGCGCCGCCGCCGGCCGCCACCGTCAGGGTCACGAAAGACGGTTGGGTTCCGGGCCGCCAACCGACGCCGAAGGCGACCGTCCCCGCC
>JADFNY010000194.1 GCA_022563115.1 Acidobacteriota bacterium
GTGACCGCCGACGGGACGCCCCAGCTCCTGGATTTCGGCATCGCCAAGCTCCTCGCGCCGGAGCTGATGGACCAGTCGGTCGAGGAAACGGCCAGGTTCCAGCGGCTGTTGACGCCGGCGTACGCAAGCCCCGAGCAGTTGCGGGGCGACGCCGTCACGACCGCGAGCGACGTCTACTCGCTCGGGGTCGTTCTCTATCGGCTATTGACCGGCGAGCATCCCTACGTGATCGATGAAGAGTCCTCTGAGGAGATCGAGCGGGTGGTTTGCGAGGTCGTGCCTGTAGCACCCAGCCGGATCGCGGGTCGAGGCGAGCAAGGCAGCCTCGAGCTCGACGCGGTCGTCCTCAAGGCGCTCGCCAAGGACCCGCGGGCGCGCTACGCGTCGGCGTCGGCCCTGAGCGCCGCAATCGGGGAGTTGGATGCGCCATCGAGGCCGCGCCCGGCGGTGCCGGCTACGTCCACCGACCAACCGACCGAGGACGTACCGTCCGACGAACCGAGCGAACCGGTGGGCACTCCCGAGGCACCTCTCATGTGGGGCCATCTCGAGATCATCCAGAAGCTGGGCGAGGGTCAGTTCGGCACCGTCTACAAGGCGCGCGACCCGGCGCTGGACAAGATCGTGGCGCTCAAGCTGTTCGACAAGCAGCGGAACGACACGGACGGCGACATCGGCGAGCAGTTCATGGCCCGAATCCTGAAGGAAGGACAGCTGCTCGAGCGCGTCCGGCACGACAACGTCGTGGATGTCTACGGGGTCGGTGTCCACGACGACACCGTCGGCCTGTGGATGCAGCATATCCCGGGGCAAACGCTCGAGGACGTGCTCGACCAGCAGGGGCGGTACGGTCCCGACGAAGCCATCAGGATCGGCGTGAAGCTCTGCGGGGCGCTTTCGGCGGTTCATCAGAAGGGCGTGATCCACCGCGACATCAAGATCCAGAACGTGATGCGCGAGGAGGGCGGGCGCATCGTCCTGATGGATTTCGGGGCCGGGAGAGATCTCTTCGGTACGACCTCGTGGCGGGACGCCGGTGCCGTGGGTACGCCCCTCTACATGGCTCCGGAAGTGTTGCGGGGCGAGGGCGCGACCGAGCGATCGGATCTCTACAGCTTGGGCGTGCTCCTCTGGCACCTGGTGACCAAGTCGTTTCCGTACCCCGCGGAATCCGTCGCCGAGCTGCTCGAGCAGCATGAGAGCGCCGAAACTCCGGCGCTACGCGACATACGCACGGACGTGCCCGCGCGCATCGCCAACGTCATCGAGAAAGCGATCGCCCTCGATCCGGCCAAACGTTACGCCAGCGCCGGCCAGATGCAAAGAGCCTTGGAAGCCGCTGGCGACGTGTCGATTGATCAGCGAGTCTCCTTGGAGCCCGACAAGAAGGGAGGGCTTGCGGAGGACGAGCGTAAGCTGATTCGTCGCCTCCTGCATCTCCTGCGCTTCCTCGCATACGGCTTCGCCGCCGTCGTGTTGGTGACGGTCCTCGGCATGTTGCCGACCCGGGTGAAGGTCTTTTCTCTCGCCATTCATCCAGATTTGGTATCGGCGCAAGCGCCCTGGGATCATTTCGACTTCGGAATCCGTTCGCTGCTCTATTTCCTCATTTTCAGCGCATTTCCCGCCGCGGCGCTTGCCACCATCATCTTGGTTGCGTGGCTCGCCCGAATGGGAATCGCGCGCTGGGCGGCAACCGGCGGTCGGGCCGCCTCAATCTATCGGCGCCTTGGCGAAGACAAGAACCTGCACGAAACGGTGGATCCGAAGGTGTTGGCCGCGAGCTTGCTCGCTTTCGCCGTGATCAGCACGATCTTGGTCAACGTTGCGCTGAGCGACATGGTGACGGCCTTTGTCGAGCTCAAATTCCCCTCCGAGCCGGGAAGACCCCTCGGCCTTTCCGTGCTGGAGGACAATTTTTATGCGTACAAGAACTTCCACATCTGGGGATTCGCCTCGCTCGCGGTCGTTCTCACGTTCGTTGCCTTTCTTGTGCCTCGCGACGGGCGGCCGCGGGAGCCGGCGGTGCGGTGGATGCGAGCCGCCATCATTGTCACCGTCATGCTCGCCGTGATCATGGGCATCATGACCAGGCAGTTGCTCTTTTTCAGCAAGCATCCGACGATTTGTTTTGAGAACGCAAAGCACTACATCGTAGAAGCATCCGACAGTGAGTATTCCTTGTACTCCTGGGCCACCCAGGATCGACTACGCGTAAGCCAGGACGACCCGAGGCTTGATCCTGAGTCGGTGGGTGAACTGGAGTACATATTCGGAGGCGACAGACTCAGGCTAGAAGAACTCTTCGAGACTGAATTGCCGGAGCAGCCCGTTTGCATCGAGTGGTGACGCCGTCGTGGCCGATCTGCCGAACGGGAGCGGACGCTCTCGTGACGAAGGAGGAAGGCGCAATGCGTCTGAGGACCCGTTTTGGCATCGTGCTGCTCTGTGTTGCCGTTTCGTTGTTTCTGCCCGTCAAGGCCACGGCGCAAAGAGGCGGCGGTGGCTTTTGGGACTGGATCCGCAAGCTCGGACCGCCGATCAACGGCATCGCAATCACCGCCTTCGAGGTCTGCATCGGCGGCTTTGTAATCGGCGACAAATACGGTGACTGCCCTGCTGACGTCAAGGCGGACGCTGAGGAAGCTCTGGACCAGCTCGAAGCCGCCGTCCAGCAGTTTGACACGGCTCTTGACGTACTGAGGTTGCGACTTGACCCCGCTTCACGGCAGCAGCAGGAGCAGCCACAGCAGCAGCAGCAGCTACAACAGCAGCTACAGCAGCTACAACAACAGCTACAGCAGCAGTTACAGCAGCAGCAGCCCGCGGTGGACTACTCGCGGTTCCGGCTCCCGGACGCGCGCCGGGCGACGGTTCTCTTTGGACCAGCGTCTTCCATCGAATTCGACGGCATCACTACTGACGCAGCGACGAAAGTATTCCCGGACCCGCGGGAAGGTCGTAGGAAACCGGGGTTCCTTCGACGCGATGTCGAGCAGATACTTTGGCTTGCGGAACTCATCCGACGCCAGACCGAGCGGCTGCGAACGGAAACCGCGCGCGTCGAACTTTCAACCCAGGCTCGGGGGGAGCTGGTGACCATCTTTGCCCGATCCGTGCTCGACGGACTCAAAACCCCATTGCCTGAGGAAAAAGGCAAGCGAAAAGTCTTCACGTTCCTTCGCTTCAACACCGGTTATGGGCGAGGTAGCGCGGCAGATGTTGGTGGCGCGGAGCACATCAACAAGGTCATCATCAACCCGATGCTGTCGTTCGAGGTCCAAACGGTGAAGAACTTGGCCGCCTACTTCGAAGGCGGTATCACGTACCACTACTTCTATGGCGACGGGTTCGACAACTTCTGGCGCCATTCGGTCGAGACGGGTGCGGGCCTTCGGTACACGCTATGGAAGCGGCTCTATGCAGACGCCGGCATGAAAATCCGGTACTTCCCGACGCCCTTCACGACCCAGGACTTCGGTGGGCCGGTTCAAACCGTTCCTCAAGGAGGGGAATGGGTGTGGGGGCCGGTGATCGGCCTCGGCGTACACCTCAAAGGGCTGTTCTAAGGGAGGTGAGCGACAACTCACCCGGCCACTGGCCCGTGAGAGCCAACGCCGGGTGAACAACAGGCTCGTAGAAGGCGCGCCGTCTACGCAATAGATACGGAGCGATGACGGAGACCCACGGGGATCTGACCGGTCTACTGGTCGAGTGGTGCAACGGCCGCCGCGAGGCGCTCGACGAGTTGATGCCCCTCGTCTATCCGGAGCTCGAGCGGTTGGCGCGCTCCTACCTGCGACGCGAGCGCTCGGACCACACGCTGCAAACGAGTGCGCTGATCAGCGAGGCCTACCTGCGGCTCATCGATCAGGACCGTGTCCAATGGCAGAACCGAGGCCACTTCTTCGGCATCTGTGCCCAAATGATGCGGCGCATCCTCGTCGACTACGCACGGCGTCACAAGGCCGCCAAGCGCCCCAGCGCGCACCCTCGAATCACCTATGACGACCAGGTCGGCCCCGGCCCCGCGCCCGAGGTCGACGTACTAGATCTTCACGAGGCGCTGAACAAGCTTGCCGAGATCGATCCGCGCCAATCCCGCGTCGTCGAGCTGCGCTACTTCGGCGGCCTCACGATCGAGGAAACCGCCGCAGCCATGGAGGTCGCGCCCTCGACGATCAAACGGGAGTGGGCTACGGCCAAGGCCTGGTTGCACCGCGAGCTGAGCAGAGACTGACTCCCGCCTGCTAACGGCTTTTCTTGGCCCCTTTTGGGCCGACCCGACGCTCGTTTCCGCGCTGACTGGTAGAGGGGGAGTTGCCCCACCCTTCCAAGAGCGCGGAGACGAATCGAATGACCGACAAGATCGTAGGCCGGTACCGCATCCTGGATCGCTTGGGTGAGGGCGGCGTCGGGACCGTTTACATGGCAATCGACAACCGGCTGGGCCGGATCGTGGCGCTCAAGTTCTTGCGCCACCGATTGCTCGAGAGCCCGCAAACCCGTTGCCGGTTCCGGCGCGAGGCGTTGATCGCCGCGGCGCTCAACCATCCCAACATCTGCACTATTTATGACATCGACGAGCACCGCGGGCGTCCCTACATCGTCATGGAGTTTCTGCGTGGGCGTCCGTTGAGCGAACGGTTCCCCGGCTGCTTCGACACCCATTCGGTGCTCGACGTTGGCCTCCCATTGTTGCACGCGCTGGCCGCCGCCCACGCGCGCAGCGTCATCCATCGCGACATCAAGCCGGCCAACGTCTTCATCGTCGACAACGGCCACGTGAAGCTGCTCGACTTCGGCGTCGCGAAAGCGGCCGAGTTCGATGAGGGTCACCTGAGGCCGGACCAGACGACCAACCCCGGCGACGACCTCGACACCGGTATCGGTCGATTCGTAGGAACTGTGGGCTACATGTCGCCGGAGCAGGCGCGGGGTGAAACTCTCGATGCCCGCTCGGACATCTTTTCCCTCGGCACCCTGCTGTACGAGATCGCGACCGATGAGCAGCCCTTCGTCGGTAGCACCCAGGCGGCGGTCTTCGAGCGGATCTTCCATGCCGATCCTCCATCGTTGCCTTGCCTGAACCCGGCGTTGTCGCCCGCCCTCGTGCGCGTCATCGACAAAGCACTCAGTAAGCGCCGCGGGGCTCGCTATCAGTCGGCCGCCGACATGCTCGTGGAGCTCGAGCAGATCCGTCCACCGTCGCAGCGCCGGGGCCCGCGCACGACGAGGCTCGCGAGTATTTCGGAATTCCGGCCCATTCTCTCTGAGGACATTTCATCCACTGTTTTAGACCGTTCATTACCTAGGCGGACGGTTCGTAGGGAAATCGAATCGTCGTGATCACTCGACACCGTGTCGAGCCGGATCGACAAGCCCGTCATCAACACGATCGGCTACCCTATCGGTCGCGGTTCGCACGAAGTGACCGACTTCGACTGGAGCAGCTACCCAGACTTTGCCGGCCTGCACTTCGCACCGAACGACCACGGCACTGATCATTGGACATGCCAATGAAACCCGAGGAAACGAGACGAGTCGATCGACGACGGTTTCTCGCCGCGACGGGAGGACTCGCGCTCGCAGGAACTCTGTGGCCCAAGGCCGCGCCAGCGATCACGCCATCACGACGGGCGGGGGGTCTGCGCACCATCACCTACAACGTCCTCGCCTGTTACGGGTACCCAACGACGGACGACAACAGAGCAGTCATCGACAAAGCGCGCCCGCAGATTCCCGCCCGCATTGCGATGGAGCTGGCGCTCTACGAGCCGGACGTCGTCACGTTCCAAGAGTCTCCTGCCGAGTCGATCGTCGCCGATATTGCGGATCGCATGGGCATGAACCACACCTACTTCCCTGGCGGCTATCCGGGGACGGTGATCACCCGGTTCGAGATCACGGCATCGACCAACAAGCCTCTCGCTCCGGCTGCTAGTGGCGATGATGCCGCGGGGTTGTTCACACGCCACTGGGGCCGCGCGGTTTTGCAGACCGACGACGGCGACCTCGTTCTCTACAGCGCCCACATGTACCCTGGCGATCGCGCGGACATCCGCGAGAAGGAGGTCACCCAAATTCTCGCGGCGATGTCGGCGGACCTCGAGTCGCACCGTCCGATGATCTTTCAGGGCGATCTCAATCACACGCCGGAAGGGCCCGAGTATCAGCGCTGGGTCTCGGCTGGTCTGCGCGATGCGCTGGTGGTGAAGGGCGACGCTGCCAGTCTGACGTTCCCCTGCACCGTGCCGAACCGGCGCATCGACTACGTCTGGTCGAACGGCCCGCTCGCCGACCGCCTCACCGAGTGCCGCGTGCTGTTCGAGGGCGCCTTCCGCACAAACCCCGACGACCCGAAGTCGTTCGCAGTCAGCGACCACATCCCGGTGCTGGCGGTGTTCGAGTGACGCGCTGGAGCACCACTGGGTCAGGCTGCCGAACGTAACGAGCCGTGGGCGGGCTAACGGGCCGCCTTCGCCGATCCCGATCGGCGCGGATCGGCGCCCGCCGTCGCCTCGCCGTTTTCGATCACCACCGCGGCGCCATAACCCATCCGCATCTCCCCGCGTAACGAGATCATCTGCACGCGGTGTCCCATGGCCCGCAGTTCGCGCACGACATGCGGGGCGATGATGTCCTCCGCGCTGATCACAGCAGCCCGTTGGACCCCGCCTCCATGGCCGCCGCCACCACCCCGACCGCCACCGCCGCCGCCGCGACCGGACACCAGGAAGCGCGGCAACTCCAGCGCCCGCTGGGGACCGAGGCCGCCGTCGATCATCCCGGTGATCACCGAGTAGACCGCCGCGCCGATCCAGGCGTTTCCGGCGGCGCCGACCGCCAGGAACGATTCCTGGTCATCGCCGGTGCCGCGAAAAACGAGCGTCGGGGAGATCGACGTGCCGTTGCGCGCGTACGGTAGCCGGGCGCCGAAGGCGGTCGGGTTGGAGCCGTACGAGCGCAGCTTGTCGTTGTAGGGGAAGCCGAGCCCCGGCGTGACGTAGAAATTCCCGCCCCAGGTGCCGAGAGTCTGGGTCACCGCGACGAAGTTTCCCTCGCCGTCGGCGATCGCGTATGCGGTCGTGCCGGTATAGCGACAGCCTTCATCGGCGTCCTCGCAGGACAGATCGTTCTCGAACCACACCGAAGCGATGCGATCCTGCTCGCGGGCACATTCGGGCGCGCCGCCGTCTTCGAACCTCAGGTCGTCGGGCA
>JADFNY010000195.1 GCA_022563115.1 Acidobacteriota bacterium
ACAACGTCCTGCTGATCACGGTCGACACGATTCGAGCCGACCGCCTCGGAGCCTACGGCTTCGAAGGAATCGACACACCGATCATCGATTCCCTCGCCGCTCGCGGCGTCACCTTCACCCGGGCCTATTCTCCGACCCCTCTGACGCTGCCCTCGCACGCGTCGATTTTCTCCGGCACGTTCCCCCCCTATCACGGGGTCCGCGACAACGGGGCCTTTGCTGTACCCGCAGAGCTCACCTTGATGGCCGAGGTGTTCCAGGCCAACGGTTTCGCGACCGCAGCTTTTGTGGGTGCCTTCGTCCTGGACTCGCGATTCGGCCTGGATCAGGGCTTCGAGTCTTATTTCGATGACTTCGAGCTGCCGCGCCAAAATATCATCGGGCTCGGTACCGTGCAGCGCCCCGCAGAAGAGGTGATCGACGCGGCGCTGGAATGGCTCGAGGGCGAGGGCGGCTTACCGTTCTTCCTTTGGGTGCACCTGTACGACCCGCATACGCCCTATGCGCCCCCCGAACCGTACCGTTCGGAGTATGCGGGCAAGCCGTATCTGGGTGAGATCGCCTATACGGACGCCCAGATCGGCAGACTGTTGGAAGGACTCAGCGGGCGCGGCGTCGCCGCCGACACCTTCGTCGTGGTTGTGGGCGATCACGGCGAGAGTCTGGGAGAGCATGGCGAGATCGAGCACGGCTTCTTCGTTTATGAGGAGTCGATTCATGTTCCGTTGATCATCTCGTTGCCCTTCGCTCAACTTCACGGGGTTCGGCGCTCGCAGCTCGTCTCGCTCGTCGACATCATGCCGACCGTCCTGGAGATGAGCGGGCTCGATCTTCCGCCCGCCCTTCAGGGACTCAGCTTGGTGCCGTTGTTCTCCGGCCAGCCGGACGACTGGCGGCAGTACGTCTATTCCGAAACCTTTTATCCCCGATACCACTTCGGCTGGAGCGAGCTGCAGGCGGTCCAGGACGAGCGATACAAGCTCATTCTGTCTCCCGAACCGGAGCTCTACGATCTGCTCGACGACCCGGACGAGTCGAACAACCTGGCTGCTGAAAGAGTGTCTGTTTTCGCGACGCTCGAGCGCGAGGCCGAGGCGATGATCGCCGCCTACGGCGAAGGGGGAGGCAGGGCGCAAGTTGTCGAGATCGATGAAGATACACGGCAGAGTCTGGCGGCTTTGGGGTATCTAGGCGGCTTTCAACCCGCCGTCGATGACGATCAGGAGGTGTTGCCGAGCCCGAGAGACAGGATCGGTGTTTACAACGACCTGCTGATGGCGAGGAGGCTGAAGCACCAGGGGAGGCTGGAAGAGTCGCAGCTGCTTCTCGAGCAGATTGTCGTGGAAGCACCGGCGGCGATCGATGCCTATATGACGCTCGGCAACCTTCACTCCGAGCAAGGTCGCCACATAGAGGCGATCGCGGTTTTCGAGGCGGCGATCGCCGAGAAGCCGACGGACACCAGCCTGCTGCTGCTGCTCGCGTCCGAGAACATGAAGCTCAGGAGGTTCGATCAAGCCGAGAAGCTTCTCATGGACTTCATCGATGTCGTTCCGGAGGACGCGAGAATTTATTACTTCCTCGGGAACCTCAATCGATTCGGGAGAAATCATCGAACGGCGATCGAATACTACCGAAAAAGCATCGCTCTGAATCCCCAGTCAGCCGCTTCCCACACCGGATTGGCGTCCTCGTATTTGTCGACGGACGAAGTCGCCCTCGCCGAGGAACACATCAACCGGGCCCTCGAGATCGACGATTCGATTCCCGATGTGAACTTCACGCTCGCACAGGTGTACCAGAAGCGCGGCGCACTGGATGATGCCCGCCGTGGCTACCTCCGGGAGCTCGAGCTGTTTCCTAGCCACCTCCGCGCGAGCTACAACCTGAGTATCGTCTATAGGGAGGAGGGGCTCGTTGGCAAGGAGGAGGAGTACCTCCGCAAGGCGATCGAGATCAATCCGGACTTCCCCCTGAGCCATTTATTCCTGGCCAGGATCTACATGCATAGGGGCGAGCAGCTGGAGGAGGCCGCGCACATGGTGGAGTGGGCGATGCAGCAGCAGCTCCCCGATCCCGACCTGGCGTTCGGCCATTTCCTTCTCGCTGACCTCTACAATCGCCTGGGGGATGCGGAGCGCGCGCGGGAGAATGCCCGCATGGGCGAGCAAGTCCGTCGCCGCATTGGTCGTTAGCCGTCCGAGTGACCATTGACAAAAGTACGGGGAGCTTGCAAGAATAGCTTGCGCTTCTCAAAAAAACTCGTAGCTGCCCGGCCATCGGTCTGAGGCTGCTCAGATGGTTGGGCTCTATCAGCCAAGGAGTGGTCATGGCCGCACGCGCAGTCGCTCTTGTAGCAACGCTTCTATTGGTGGTTGTCGGTATTCCAACTTTGGCCGCGGCCGACAGCGCTGCGACGGCGCCCCAAGGGGCGGCTTCCGTCGGAGAGATCTCGGGTACCGTCACGGGTCCCGAGGGCGGTCCGTTGCCCGGTGCGGATGTCACCCTGCAAGGCGAGAGCCTCATCCAGGCGATGGCCCGCACGTTCTCCAGCGCCAACGGGCTCTTTCGCTTCCGCAATCTCCGACCGGGTACCTACACGGTGACGGTAAGCCTCTCTGGCTTTCAGAGCCTCGAGTATCAGGTCGCCGTGAACGTCGGGGCGATCGCGACGGTGCTCGTGAGCCTCGAGCTCGCAGGCGCCGAGGAAGTACTGACCGTCACCGCACAATCGCCACTCATCGAGATCGCGAAGGCGCAGATTTCCTCGTCGTACGGCGAGGACCTCATTGCGAGCATTCCGATCGCCCGGGAATTCGTCGAGGTGCAGGACTTCACGCCGGGCATCACCGATCGGGGCGCGTATGGTGCCGGTGGGGTTGTCGAGAGCCGCTACCGGAGGGGATCGTCTACCAGCGCCTATAAGCTGAACGGGGTCGATATCACCGAGCCGGACTGGGGTACCACCTGGGTCAACCCGAGCATCGATACGATCGCCGAGATTCAGGTGGTCGGCATCGGTGCCTCGGCCGAGTACGGCAACTTCACCGGCGCTACGGTCAACATTGTCACCAAGGGTGGCACCAACGAGTTCCACGGCGCGTTGAGTCACTACTATTCCGCCGACGCCTTGCGCGGTGACAATGCCGGCGGGGTCCCCGAATACACGCGCGGGTTCTTCGACTATGACCACGACTTTTCGGTTTCTCTCGGTGGCCCGCTGGTTCGCGAGAAGCTTCTCTTCTTCTCCAACTACGGCTACAGCACGATCAAGCGTCAGCCGTTCGCGGATCCCTCCTTCGAGGGTGTGGATCCTCGTCGAGAGACGACGACGCGAAACCGATTCCACGGCCGCCTCGATTGGTTGCTCAACGATAGCAACGTGGTCGGATTCATGTTCAATGCGGATCCCAGCACCGACCGCGGCCTGGGTCAGGGTCCGGGAGACGGCCCGGAAATCGGCAACGACATCGACTTCAGCACCAAGTCCTGGTTGGTAAGCTGGCAATCGCAGCTTTCCGACAACGCCTACTTTGATTTTCGCTACGGCGGATATTTAGGAAACTACCTTGAGGAGCCGATCGTCTGCTGCGACGTGCCGTTAATCTTCGACTACCTCACGAACATTTCGTACAACACCAGCGGTTTCATACTCGACGAGGACAATGGCCGGCACGAGGTCAACACCTCGCTGACCTACTACGCCGACGAATTCCTCGGCGCCTCCCACAATCTGAAGATCGGCATGGAATACGAGAACACCTGGTCATTGTTCCTCGGTCGCTACACGGGCGACGACGCCGGTGCTATCTTCATCTATCCGTACTACGGCTACACTTACATTTACGGCTTCACCTACGACTCCCACCTCGATGTCGAGATAAAACGCGTCTCGGCCTTCGTCCAGGACGACATTCAGATCGGTGACCGCCTCAACCTGAACCTGGGGCTGCGGTGGGATAATGTGAAGCTCGATGACCTATATGGACCGGGATCGCGCGCCACCGAGGACCCGAGATACGACGGATCGCTTGATCCCGCGATTTATCCTCCCGCCGTCTATGGCCCCGCCCCACGACAGCTCACCCATCTCAGCAATCTGGCGCCGCGATTGGGCGCCACGCTCGACCTTGCAGGAGATGCGAGATACGTCGCTCACGGCAGCTGGGGGCGCTACTTCGAGAAAGCGATGGCGTATGGGCCGATTTCTTCGCACGGCGCCGCTTACGAGAGCTTCGAGTACTTCTTCAACTACACGGACGTTCCCTGGGATCCCAACAACATCGACACGGAATTCTGGACGTCGCTGGCGTTCGCTCCGGAAGCCTTCGTTCTCTCCTACGCGTACGGAGAGAACGTGCCGTATGCCCTAGACCCCGACCTCAAACAACAGCACACTGACGTAGTCAACGTCGGCCTCGAGGTGGAGCTTGCGCCCGACTGGATTGTGGGCGCCGATTACATCCACAAACGCGACCGCGACATGATGATTCCAGTAGACCGAGCGCCGCACACCTACGTGCCCTTCGAGTATACGGACCCACTGGGCGGCACCCAGACCCTCTACGAGCAAACGGACGATCTTGCGAGCGACTTCATCATCTCGAACGACGATTACTATTTCCGCACGCACGACATGTTCATCGTGTCGCTGGAGAAACGGGCGTCCCGAGACTTCAGTTTCAACACCTCGCTGACCTGGCAGAAAAGCTTCGGCAACATCGAGAATACCGTCGATGCCAACTGGGGGTTCGGGAACCTGTACAGCGCTTCCACCAACCCGAACTTCAACGGTCACCCCTACTCCGAGGGTCTGCTGACCCACAACCGCGAGTGGCAGTTCAAGACATTCGCTAACTATCGACTGCCCTGGGGGATTCAGGCCGCTGTCTACTATCGGTTGGAAAGCGGCAGACTGTGGACACCCCGCATCCGGAAGAGGCGGATACCCCAACTCGATAATACTGCCGCCGGAACATGGGGCAATGTCCGGCTAGAGCCCCGGGGCAATCGGCCGACGGATGCGTTGAACAACCTCGACCTCAGATTCGGGAAGGTGTTCGACATTGGAAACACGAGTCTCGATTTCACCGTCGATGTATTCAACGCCATCAACTCGAATTCGGTCAGGGGCGATCGAAACGACGCCGGTATGTACCGCAACATCAACTCGACCTTTCCCATCTCCGGAGGGAACTCCTTTGGGGAGCCGCGCAGAATCGTGCGGCCGCGTCAAGTGCGCCTGGCGATCAGATTCGTGTTCTGACCGACTCACCGTTCCCACGGCTTCCAGTCGATACCCACAACGTACTTCTGCATCCACTTGATCTCCTCGATGTCACGGGTGCGCTGATGCCGCGGTTCACGGAAACCGTGGGGCTCGCGCGGGAAGCTCACGTAGCGGACCGGCGCTTTACCGATGTCCTTGAGCGCCGTGAAGAACATCAAACTCTGCTGGGGAGTGCTGACCAGGTCGCGTTCACCGTGGAGAAGCAGCGTAGCGGTGGTCACGTTTCTTGCGTACCAGAGTGACGACACCCGGCGCCACTCCTCCGGGTTTATCCAGTGGGCTCCTCCGATGTAGTGAAGCCTGAGATCGTAGCTGAGCCCGGGCCCCGTCTCCGCCGTCCAACTGCCGACCATGGCCCCTAGGGAGGCTGCCTTGAAACGTTCGGTTTGGGTAATGACCCAGCTGCCGAGGATCCCTCCCCAACTCCAGCCGCGCAGCCCCAACCTCTCGGGATCAACATGGCGCTCATCAATCAGGAAGTCGACGCCGCTCATGAGGTCATCGTACTCGCCACCACCGACATCGCCCATGAGCGCGGTCAGGAGGTCGTCGCCATAGCTGTCGCTACCGCGAATGTTCGGCCCCAGCGAGGCATACCCGAGGCCGGCGAAAATGTGAAATCCAGGCCGGAACCGGTTGGCGAAGTGGCCGGGCGGGCCGCCGTGGATGTCGAGGATGAGCGGAATCTCTTGCCCCTCCTGGTGGTCTCCAGGTAGATAGAAGACTCCTTCGATCTCCATCCCGTCCTTGCTCTTCCAGCGAACAATCTCAGCCTCCGCCAGCAGGATCTCGTTCTCGATCCACGGATTGGCGCTCGTCAGTCGGACGGGATCGAGATCCTCCACCGAGGAGGCATACAGATCACTCGGGGTCTCGAAGTCGCTGAACGAGTAGACCATCCGCGTGCGGTCCTTGGAGAAATCGAGGGCGCGGAGCGTGCCGGTAACGCTCGTGATGTCGGTGACCGCTCCGGTCTCGGTATCGATCCGGTGGAGATTGCTGTTCGTGCGGCGCGTCTCACCGAAGAGAAGGCTCTTGCTGTCTGGCATCCAGGTAAGGCTGGAGATCTGGCCCTGCCTTTGACCTTCCAGCTTTCTCTTCTCACCCGTGTCGACGTTCATCACCCAGAGAAAACCGTGGGTCAAATCGTATTCGCCGTCGGAAGGAGCGTGGTAAGCAATGGTCCTTCCGTCCGGTGCCCACAGGGCGTCGTCCTCGGGAGCGTTGTTGTCGGTGAGACGAACGACCTGCCGGCTGAGCGTGTCGACGAGATAAAGCTCGGACAAGTAAAAATAGTTCTCGAGGTCTTGCCGCATGGCCGCGAATACGACACGTTTGCCGTTTGGCGACACGTCGAAACCACTGACGATGAGCTCCTCGTCTGTAAGACGTGTTTCCTCCCTCGATGGGAGGCTGAATACCCAGAGGTTGCGCCAACTGCCTGCCTCTCTGCCATTCGGACCCTCGCGGACATAGAACGCGTCCGCCCCCTTGTCGTATTCTTCCTGTTCCTCGTCGCTCCTCGCCTCGTCAGCGGTGAAGAATATTTCGCTTGCGTCGGCGGTCCACCTATAGGAGACGATGCCGTTCTTGTGATCTGTAAGTTGTTGCGCCTCACCGCCAGAGATGCTCATCCAAAAGATCTGCTGATTGCCATCGACACTCCGGAGAAAGGACAAGTGCTTGCCGTCTGGCGAGAACCGAAACGCACTTCCACCCGCGTCCCCGATGAACTCCGTCGCCTCTCCGCCGCCGGCAGCAATCAGGTAATGCCTTTGCTTTCTCCGGTTCTGGTCCCAATCAAGTTCTGATTTCGAGAAGAAGACCCAATTGCCGTCGGGCGACATGCGTACGTTTTGAACGCGGACCATATTCATGGCGTCGTCAACGGTCATCGGGCGGCGCA
>JADFNY010000196.1 GCA_022563115.1 Acidobacteriota bacterium
ATAGGTCGAGTGCTACCTTCTCCGAAGCCCACCCGCGAAGCAAGCAAGAGGATATTCCGATGCGAAGCCAACTCGTGCGCGTTCTCCCTTTGATCCTGCTGTCGGCAATCGTCTTCGCTGCTGCTGCCCCTGCGCAGCGCCCCTCCCAGGAAGATCGGATCAGGGCGCTGGAATCCAAGCTTGCGGCCCTCGAGACGGCGCAAAACAACGCTTTGAACCGACTCGATCAGATGCGCCTCAACCTCGGCAACACCGTCGAGCCGCTACGCGTCCGCCTCGCCGACTACGGTGAGGACATGCGCGGCGTGGAGTCGCGCCTCGTGGCGCTGGAAGAGTTACTCGCGCTCATGAACGAGCGCCTCATCGACATCGCCGACGGGATCGGCGCCAGCGGCGGCGCACCGGCGCGTCAGGTATCGGGGACGCCGATGCCTCCTCCGCAGCGCCCGGTGGGTGTCCCCGGACCATCGGTAGCCCGCCCGGCGACATCCACACCTCTTCGGACCGAGGCAGGACGTTCGGAGGCTGATTCGCTCTACTCGGCCGCTTATACGGATTATTTGTCGGCAAACTACGGGCTGGCGATCGAAGGTTTTCAGGAATACCTGAGCTTGTTCCCGGATGCCAAGCTCGCCGACAACGCCCAGTACTGGATCGGCGAGAGCCACTATTCGCTGCAGCAGTACCAGCTGGCGCGCACCGCATTCATGGAAATCGTGCGACGGTACCCGCGCGCCGAAACGGTTCCCGATGCCTCGTTCAAGGCCGCCCGCTGTCTCGTCGAGCTCGGCGACGCTACCCGCGCCATCAACGAGCTCGTTCGCCTGGTGGGGGAGCACCCAGGCTCCGACACCGTACCCATCGCCTGCATGCAAATCGAGCGACTCGGTGGCGAGAAGCCCATCGGCTGCGCCGGCAACTAGCAGGGTGCTGAAGAACTCCCTAGCAGGGTGCTGAAGGAGACCCGCGAGATGCAGGAAACTGGCCACCCTCCCCGGCCCAAGGGGCGCCCGTTGGCGTCACCGGGAACGATCGCGCTGCTCTCGCTGCTGCTGGCGGCGGCCTGCACCCAGGAAATCGAGAGGGTACCGGCGGTGTTCCGGCCCACCAACGCCCACGACGCGTATCGCCTCTCCCTCCTGTCGGCCAACCTCGGCACCTCGGCACTGGGACGCGACTGGATCGCCGCCTCGGAAGCGGCTTTGCGAGAGCCGGCCGAGATCAGCTCGCCGTTCCGCGAGTCCGGTTACTTCGACGAGTCGGTGGCCAGCGCCATCGGTTACGTCTTTCCGGTGAGCGGCGGGCAGCGCGTCGACGCGGAGGTTGTCGTGCAGTCTCGCGAGCCTCTGCGCGTGTTCATGGATCTGTTCCGGCTTGTCGACGACGATCCGCAGGCCCCGATCCACGTTGCCAGCGGCGCCATGCTCATCGAACCGCCGGAGGGTCCGGCTCCCGACGGAGCCCCGGAGTCCCGGCGCCAGCTACGCTTCGAGCCCCTGCGCGACGGCACCTACATCCTCCGCATCCAACCCGAGCTGCTGCGCAGCGCCGGCTACACAGTTGGGCTGAAAACAGACGCCTCGCTGGCGTTCCCGGTCGCCGGCCGCACGACCCGCTCGATCTGGAGCACGTTCGGCGCCGAGCGTGAAGGGGGACGACGCTCGCACCGCGGCGTCGATATCTTCGCGGACCGCGGCACCCCGGTACTCGCCTCTGCCGACGGGGTCGTGAGCCGCGCCAACACCACCAAGGTCGGCGGCAACGTCATCTGGGTGAACGTCGAGGGTCGCGGCAACATGCGCTTGTACTACGCCCACCTCGACAGCCACAGCGTTGAGGCGGGCCAGCGGATCAAGATCGGTGATCAGCTCGGCACAGTGGGCAACACCGGTAACGCCCGAACAACGGCACCGCACCTGCACTTCGGCGTGTATGCGCGCGGCGCCGTCGATCCGCTCCCCTTCCTCGAGCGCATGCGCACCGAGCCACAAGACCTCACGGTCGATCTCGATCGGGTCGGTACCTGGTCGCGCACCACGGACGACAATGTCATTGTCCTCGCCGGTCCGGGTCGCGATGCCCGTGTCGTTGCCACCCTCGACCGGCATACCCCGGTCATGGTTTGGGGAGCAAGCGCCCGTTGGTATCGAGTCGGACTGCCCGACGGCGGCAACGGCTATATCATTGGAGCCAATACGGAACTCGCGACCCCGCTGCGCAGCGAATCGGTCCTCGCCGCTTCGTACGTTCTGGACCGCCCGGAGCCGCAGGGAGCGATCATCCAGCAGTTGGTGCCCGGGTCCGAAATCCCTGTCCTCGGCGCCTGGGGTGAGTTCCTCTACGTTCAGACACCGACCGGCTTGAACGGGTGGTTATCTTTCGAGTAGTGACCCATCACTCCTCCACCCCGGGCCGCTAGCACGAATGCAGGACGTCAAACCATTTTTCGGCCAGCTCGCACGGCTGGTCCTGATCATCGAGGCCGCGGTCGTCCGCCCAACGGGCGGATTCCCTTGGCAATCGCTTGTCGCTCAGGGGCTCATCCTCACCGGCATCGTGTTCGCCTACGGCTCGTTGGGCTCGTTGGGCTCGTTCGCCGCCGCGTTGCTCGGCCGGTATTACTGGGTCTACTCCCTGGTGCTCTTGCTGCTCGCCTTGATCCCGATCGTCGGCATCGGCAAGCTCCTGTACGAATACACGTCGGACCGGATCGAGCAATGGGAGCACTGAGCGTCTCGGTCATCGTTCCGACCCATGACCGACACGGTCTTCTGCCCCGCGCCCTCGACTCGATCGCCGCCCAGACCCGGGCGCCGCTGGAGGTGATCGTCGTCGACGACGGCTCGAAGGACGGCACCGCCGCCATGCTGCGGCGTGACTATCCCGACGTCGTCCTGATCGAGCAGGCGCACGGCGGCGTCAGCGGCGCCCGCAATCGCGGCATCGAGAACAGCCGTGGCGATTGGATCGCGTTTCTGGACTCCGACGACGAGTGGCTGCCGGAGAAACTGGCCCGCCAACACGCTGCCCTCGAGACCGATCCCACCGCGCGTCTCTGCCACACCGAGGAGATTTGGGTCCGCAACGGCGTCCGGGTAAACCCGATGAAGAAGCATGCCAAGCGGGGCGGTCACATCTTCGAGTCCTGTCTGCTGTTGTGCTGCATGTCGCCGTCGAGCGTGGTCGTGCACCGCAACGTGCTCGAAGACGTCGGCGTCTTCGATGAGGGGTTGCCGGCTTGCGAGGACTACGACCTCTGGCTCCGCATCACCAACCGGTATCCGGTCCTTTTCATCGACGAGCCACTGGTGATCAAACACGGCGGGCATGGCGACCAACTTTCGCGCCGCTACTGGGGCATGGACCGCTTTCGCATCGCCGCCCTCGAGAAGCTTCTCGCCGGAGTTTCGTTGACCGTCGACCAGCGTGCCGGCACCGAGCGCGTCCTGGCCGAGAAGATCGAGATCTACCGCGCCGGAGCGGAGAAACGCGGCCGCCACGCCGAAGCACGCCGCTACGGCGCGAAGCTGCGGCGGCTACGGCCGGGCGCAACGGGCGACGATGGCGCGCGGGTCGCCTGAGAGGCCGACGATGCCCCCCGGTCGGGTCCATCTCGTCGTCGCGCTACGCACCGAGGCGCAGCCGTTGATCGACCACTTCAGTATGTTGCCGGCGTCATCCGGAAGAGGTTTTCGGAGCTTCGCAAACAGCGACCGCGGCCTGGCGCTCGTCCTCTCCGGCGTCGGACGCGCCGCCGCCGCTGCCGCCGTTGCCCACCTGGCCCGTGATGACACCGATCCGGCGTGGCTGAACATCGGTATCGCCGGGCACCGCAACCTGCCGATCGGTGCCGCTCGGTTGGCGCACAAGGTCCACTGTGCCTCGTCGGCGCGAAGCTGGTATCCACCCCTCGTCTTCGAGATTCCCTGCCCAACGGCCACGGTGCGGACCGTAGATCGTGCCACCAGGGACTTCCCCACCGACGACCTCTACGAGATGGAAGCCGCCGGGTTCTATGAGATCGCGGCCCGCTTCGCGCCCCACGAGCTCGTCCATTCGTTCAAGGTCGTCTCCGACAACCGGGCACGGCCAGCGGAAACACTGACCGCTGACTCGGTCGGAAGTCTCATCGGCGACAGCCTCGAGACCATCAACGCGTTGATCGAACCTTTGCAGCGACTTTCCGCCGAGCTAAGCGAAAGGCGCGTCGAGCCAGGCGGGCTCGAGCGACTTCTCCAGGCGTCGCACTTCACCACCACACAGCGCCGGCAGCTCCGCCGGCTGCTGCGCCGCTGGTCGGTGGTGTGCCCGCAGGTCGACGCCGTCGACTGGGTGGCGTTCAAGGCGCTGCCCGACGCCGGCAGCGTGATCGCATCGATGCAGGAGCATCTCGAGGGCGTGGCGCCAACGTTCGGGCCCGGCGGGTGATCGAAACGATCTACATCGAGGACGACGTCGAGGCTCACCCCCGGGCACGCCGACTGCTCGACCGCTTTCCCGCCGCCCGCGTCATCCCCTGTGGACGCTATACCGAGGTGTTCAACCCTGCGGCTCAGAGCTTTCGCCTGCAAAAGGAGAATCCGGCCCTCATCCTGGCGCGCAAGCGCGGCAACCTCGTACTCGAGGCGCCCCCCGAGCTCGGCATCGGCGAAGGCCCGGGCTTCTACTTCTCGCACATGCTCAACTGCCTGTACGACTGCCGCTATTGCTTTCTGCAGGGGATGTTCCGCTCGGCCCACTACGTGCTGTTCGTTAACTTCGAGGATTTCGAGGCTGCGATCGACGACACCCTGACCGACGGCGGCGAGAAGCCCTCCTACTTCTTCTCCGGCTACGATTGTGACTCGCTCGCCCTCGAATCCCTCAGCGGCTTCGTCGAGCGGTTCGTGCCCTTCTTTGCCGTCCGGCCAGGGGCCGTCCTGGAGCTTCGTACCAAGAGCGTCGCGATCCGTAGCCTCCTCGCTATGACGCCGTCACCGAACGTCGTGGTCGCCTTCAGCTTCACACCTGCGGAGGCCGCCGCGGCGATAGAACACGGGGCTCCACGCGTCGGGCAGCGGGTGCGTGCCGCCGCCGAGCTCGCCGCCGCCGGCTGGCCGGTCGGTCTCCGCCTCGATCCCCTGCTCTGGTATGACGGCTGGCGCGCCGGTTACGCCACGCTGATCGACGGGCTCGCGGCAGCAATCCCGGCCGCGGCGATCCACTCCGCCAGCCTCGGCCCCCTTCGCTTCCCCTCCAAGATGTTTCAACGAATCCATCGCATGTACCCGGAAGACGCCTTGCTGAGCGGGCCACTCGCGCGCCGAGACGACTTCGTCTCCTACAGCGCTGCGCGTGAGGCGGAGCTCGTCGGCTTTGTGGAAGAACGGTTGCGGCGCGCCTTCGATGACATCGCCGTCTTCTTTTTCACGCCGAGGGCGACGTGAGCCGCCACCCCGCCCTCGACGGCCTCAAGGCACTGATTACCGGCTCGAGCAGCGGAATCGGCCGCGCCACGGCCGAGTTGCTGTTGCAGCGCGGCGCGGCGGTGGTCGGTATCGCCCGTGACCACACCAAGTTCGCGCCCCACAGCAAACGCTACGAGCCCGTCACCCTCGATCTCTCCGACCTCGACGTGGCCGCCACCACCCTCGACGACCTGGCCCGCGTCCACCAAGACGTCGCTGCGGCGATCAGCAACGCCGGTGCCGGGCGCTTCGGAGCCATAGAGCAGTTTTCGGCCAGCCAGATTCGCCACGATATCGACCTCAACCTCACCAGCCACCTGCTGCTGGCGCGCAGCTTTCTTCCGGTGCTGAAGCGGCGCAACGGTGGCGATCTGATCATCATCGGATCCGAGGCGGCGCTTCGCGGGGCCCGCACGGGAAGCGTCTATTGTGCCGCGAAGTTCGGCCTGCGGGGCGCGGCGCAGGCGTTCGCCGATGAGTGTTCCCGGCGGGGCGTGCGGGTCACGCTGGTCAATCCTGGGTTCGTCCGCACCCCGTTCTTCGACGCCCTCGACTTCGAACCCGCCGACGACCCGGGCAGCGCCCTGACTCCAGAGGACATCGCGGCCAAACTGCTGGAGATCCTCGAGACACCGGATCGCCCGGCGTACCACGAGATCAATATCGACCCGCCCGACCCGGCCTTGAGATACAAACGTTAGTGTGTGTTTCTCACGCGTCGGCGAACCGGCTAACCGGCGGTCACCACGATACGGCTTCGATCGTCAGGCCGTCTGCGGTTGTCCGCACGACGTGGTTCTCGGGAACGGGCAGCCAAGCCCCATCGTCGTCGAGCGGCTCTGACTCCACGAGGCACCCACCAGGCCAGCGTGAGCCGGCCGGGCCCCCGCCCTCGGCCTGGAGGTCCAAGGATTGCAGCATCCTCTCCTGGTGCTGCCCCTGGTGTTCAATCACCATCCTGTACACGTGTCCATCGCTCAGCAGTGGATCGCGTGGCGCCGGGTCGTCAACCTGCATCGCCTATCCCGCCTCTTGTCGTCGCAACCAGACCCATCACACTTTCACCATGGCCTGCTGTACCGCGTCCCGGGAGCACAACGGTGCGCCGCGTGTCCAAGGGTAGCGGCCTGACCGAGCAACACCGAGGTAACCGGGGCAACATCGTCGTGGTCGCAGCCAGGTGATATGGTCAGACCGCTCGGCGCCCCCGCACGGGTCCCTAGCCCCGCGCCATCACCCGGAGGTTGGTATTCGCCAGTCTGTCACGTTGATCACCGGAGCCGCGGGGGAGATCGGCCACGCCCTTATCGATCGGCTCTCGGACGGCGCCAACGCGCTGGCGACCATCGACCTCGAGCCGCTCGACACCTCCCTGGCGGCGCGCGTCTCGCGCGCCTACACCGGGTCGATTCTCGACCGCGGCCTGCTAGACGCGATCCAAGCCGAGTACGCCGTCGACCGCATCTACCACCTCGCCGCCCTGCTCTCGACGCACAGCGAGTTCACCCCGGTGACGGCGCACGAGGTCAACGTCACGGGAACGTTGAACCTGCTCGAGTTCGCGATGTCGCAGGCGCGCAGCCACGGTCGCTCGGTGATGTTCTTCTATCCGAGCTCGATCGCCGCCTACGGGGTGCCCGCCGACATCGGCGACCGGCCGCTGCGCGAGCACGAGTACAACACACCGACGACGATGTACGGCTGCAACAAGTTGTATTGCGAACACC
>JADFNY010000197.1 GCA_022563115.1 Acidobacteriota bacterium
GTACCGATATGATGCGGATCAACCTCGACGGCGTGTTCGTTCTGATGCAGGCGTCGCTTCCGCACCTCCAGGCCACCGGCGGCAACGTGGTGAACGTTTCCAGCGTCACGGGGTTGCGCGCCTTTCCGGGGGTTCTCGCCTACTGCGTCAGCAAGGCCGGCCTCGATCAGTTGACCCGGTGCGCGGCGCTCGAGCTTGCGGGGTCCGGGGTTCGGGTCAACGCCGTGAATCCGGGCGTTGTGGTGAGCAATCTGCATCGTCGCAGCGGCATGCAAGAGGATGCCTACGAGGCGTTTCTCGAGCACAGCAAGACGACCCACCCGCTCGGCAGGGTGGGACAGCCGCGAGACATCGCCGATGCGATCGTCTACCTGGCTTCAGACCAGGCGGGATGGGTGACCGGGGTCACGTTGAGCCTCGACGGGGGCCGTCATTTGACCTGCGCCCGCTGACCCGCATATCTCAACGCCCTCCTGCTGCGGGCGCGGAGAAGCGCGTTGAGATATGCGGGCTAGCGCGCTACCGGCAAGCCACGGCGAAACCCTGATCGTTTCGGGGACAAACGGTGGTACTCGCGGCCAGGAGTGACAATAAGTGTCACGTTTGGTGTCGTTTCCTGTCAGCCGAGGATCAGGGCAATTACGCTATTGATTCACCGGACTCTGGGTGAACTGGCCGGTGTTCATGACCAGGTCGGGCTCGAAGGGGTTGTTGAACCACGGATCGGGTGCCGCCGGCCCGAGGGCGCCATCCTTGCCGGTCGAGCGCAGCTCGTAGGATCGTTGGTCGGCGGCCGGGGTGTACACCCAGGGGTTGCCCCAGGCGTCCGCGGCGGGCATCGGATTCATGTAAACGGGCGCCAGATTGGCCAGAGCGACCACGTAGCGCGAGTTGTCCACCTGGGCCATGCTGTTCGCCTTGGCGATGGCGTTCATGTCGGACATAGCGCGCCGCTGCCGCGTGCGGTCGACCGCGTTAATCAGCGCCGGGATCACAATGGCGACCAGAATGCCGAGGATCGCCACGACGACGATCAGCTCGACAAGCGTGAAGCCCTGTTCTTTTTTCTCTCGTGTAACCGACATGGGATTGTCCCCGTCCGTTGGCGTAGCGCTACGCTCCCATGTCATCGCAAGAACCGTTCCAACCTTTTAATGACATCAACGAGAGTCCCCTGATCATTAACATGTAATAGTGATCAATAATGGCTACCAACGGACCATGCCCCATTGGCAAAGGATGATTTCAGCAAAAAGGGGTGCGGGCAAGATCCCGCACCTATTTTTTTGCCGTTGATTTCCAGGTGTGGGGATCGTCCCGCCGCGCGCCCCGGCCGAAACGGCGTGTCTGAGCGACTTGACCGGGGGCACAGACACGGCTTTAGTCCCGCCATGAGGCGAATCGCGGTCCTGTCCATGGGGGTGCTCGCCTGCGTCGTTGCCGGCTGCGTGTCAGGAGGCGCCGAGACCGACGCGACGGATGCGGCGGCGGCCGAGGCGGCCGAGGCAGCCACCGAGGTGGCCACCGTGTCGGTAACGTCGGAGATGCTGCGCCTGGGGCGCACCGCGTACCGGAAGTATTGCGTCCAATGCCATGGGTACGGCGGCAAGGGTGACGGCACGTCGGCGGCCGCGCTCGACCCACCGCCCCGCGACCACACCAACGCCGAGGTGATGAACGCGATCCCCGACCTCATCATCGCCGGGACGATTCGCTTCGGCGGCGTCGATCGCGGCTTCCCGAACATGCCCGCGTTCCCCCATGTGAGCCACGAGGAGCTCGTGGCGTTGGTCGCCTACGTTCGCTCGTTGAGTCGCCCCGCTCTCGCCAGCGTTCAGCTCGGAGACGTCGAGTAGCTTCGCCCGCGTTGCGCCGCCTTGCATCTGCCCCCACGGTGCCCGTAACGGCACCCCCGGGAGTTTTTCAGCATCCCGCTAGGCGCTCGGCATTTCCTCGAGCGTTGTCGTGCTGTCGGTCGGCGTCTGGTCGGGTGGTGCGGCGGTCGCCTGCGGAAGAGCGATGCGGAGCCAGGCCGCGAACACGGCCGACGACACGACGGCGGTCCCGACCAGGGCGATCAGGACGCCGTACAGGTCCGGTTGTCCCATGTTCCGCGCCACCCGCATGCCGACGTAGACGGCCGGCCAGGTGAGGACCAGGTAGCGAAGGATCGCCATGTAGAGGCCGGGGCGCCCTCTGCCCATCGCCTCGAACACCGGCCGGCACAGCAGGAAGGGCGTCAGCACCAGCGAGGCGATCGGCACGACCTGCAGGCTGAGGGCCGTGTACTCGGCGGTCACGGGGGACTCCGAGAGCCAGGCGGCCAGCCGGTCGCCCCACAGCCACACGGCCGGCGCCATGATGCCGATCGAGTAGACGACGGCGACGACGCCGGATTGCCGCAGGCCACGGGCCAACCCGGCGCCGTCCCGCTTGCCGATGCGCTTGGCGGCGAACGGCAGCATGGCGACGCTGACCGCGATCATCGGCATCGCCGCGAACATCATGATCCGGTAATAAATCGAGTAAGCGGCGATCGCCGACGTCGAATCGGGGCCGCCGGCGAGAACACCGTTGACCACCGCCGTCTCGCCGGCCATCAGAATGAAGGTGATCGATGCCGGGACCGCCAGCGCCAGGATCGGCTTGTACGGCGTTGGGTCGGGCTCGAGGTTGGTGTCGCGGCCCTCGGCGAGGCGGCGGGCCTCGTGGGCGCCGGCCTTCTTCAGCGCGTACACCAGCCCGGCGACGCGGCCGATCACGGTCGAGAACGCGATGCCGAAGATGCCCCAGCCGAAGACGAACAAGAACAGCGTGTTGAGCACCAGGTTGGCGACGTTCGACCAGATGCCGGCCCACATCGTCGAGCGCGTATCCTGGTGCGCCTTGACGACCGAATCGGGGATCACCGACCAGAACGTGGTGATCGCCGAGCCGCCGATCAAGACGGCGCCGTAGATGCGGAACGCCCGCAACGTCTCGGCATCGAGCCGGAGCGCCGGGAACCACTCGTCGAGCCGCGGCGTGACCACCCAGATGGCGATCCCGGCGAGCAGGAACAGCGGTGAGATGATCCACACCAGCCGCCATGTGGCGCGCAGATACTGCTCGATCTTCTTGCCCTCGTGCGCCCCCATGCTGCGCGACAACACCGAGGTCAGGCCGGTCGAGAGGCCGATCCAGCAGGCGATCATCACGAATTCGAACGTGAAGGTCAGGCCGATCGCCGCCACCGCGGCGTCGCCGATCAGCGCCGCGTAGATCGTGTCGACGAAGGTGAACGCCGACCGCATGACGAACGACACCATCAGAGGTGCCGACATCCGCAGCACAGATGGGTAGCGGTCGTCTTGCGTCGGGTCGGTCATCTTGCAGGCGGGGGGTCGATCTGGGGAGACGGGATTGTACTCGAATCGGCGGCGCGAGCCTTGTGCTATATCTTCCGGTGATGGCGACGACGGCGCAGTCCGAGACGGGGACCCTTCGCTCGGTGGTGGTCAAACACCCCCGCGACGCATTCGCCAGCGCCGAGAAGATCGCGGCGCAATGGAGGGAGCTCAACTACCACGAGGCTCCGGATTTCGATCGCGCCGTCGACGAATTCGACCGCTTTGTCGAGCTCCTCGAGGGCGCCGGCGCCGCCGTCGTTTCCGTCCCCGGGGACGGGGCGACGACGCTGGATTCGATCTACGTCCGTGACGCCGCGATCATTACCGACGCTGGAGCCGTGCTGTGCGCGATGGGCAAGCCGCAGCGCAGCGACGAACCGCAGCATCTTCAGCCGGTGCTGGCGGCGGCCGGAATCGAGATGCTGGGCTCGATCTCAGGATACGGCCGCCTCGAGGGCGGCGACGTCGCCTGGCTCCCCGGCAACCGGCTCGCGGTCGGACGCAGCTACCGGTCCAACGACGAGGGATTTCGCCAGCTCCGCGAGCTGACACGAGAGATCGTCGAGGAGATCGTTCAGGTTTCGTTACCGCACTGGCGCGGCCCCGACGACGTCTTCCACCTGATGTCGATTCTCAGCCCGGTGGGCGAGGACGCCGTGCTGGTGTATCCGCCGCTGCTGCCGGTGGCCTTTCACCTTTGGTTGCTCGAGCGCGACCTACGCGTTATCGAGGTTCCCGACGAAGAGTTCGCGTCGATGGCCTGCAACGTGCTCGCCTTGGCGCCGGACAAATGCGTCGCACTTGACGGCAACCCGGTCACCCGGTCGCGGCTCGAGAAGGCCGGTATCGAGGTGCTGGTGTACGACGGCGCCGAGATCTCCCGAAAAGGGGAGGGCGGCCCGACCTGCTTGACGCGCCCACTGGTTCGGGAACAATGAACCCCGACGCGGTTTGCGAAGGCCTCGACGCCACATAAGGCGCTCTGAGGAAGCCCGACTCCTTAGCACCCATGTAGCTGACTGCAATGAGTGCCGGGAGAAGTTGGCGCTGATGAACGCGGTTCAATGCACCAGCGGCCCTCACTCCTCAGGGACGTGGATCCGCAAGCCGTCCACCCCCTTGGGTCGCCTATCCGCTGCTCAGTCCAGGGTCCGAGCCGCCAACGTCAACGCTTCGACCATCGAGTCCGACTCGATGGCATCCCGGTCCTCTTCGAGCGCTGCGATGGCATCCGCCTCCTCGAACCACTTCGGCTTTCGTCCGGGCTCGTGGGTCTTGAGGTTGTCGGGATTGGCAACTTCCATCAAGAATGCCGGGACCGTGCGCACCTTCTCACCCACGGCTCGATACTCGAATTCCGTGAATGGCGAGTGCTCGATGGTCCCGATCGCGCCCGCTTCTTCCCGGGCCTCTCGTTCCGCACCCTGCCACGGCTGCTCGCGCGTCTTGAAACCACCTTTCGGGAATGTCCAATACTTGCCACCCTTGGTTCGCACCAAGAGAAAGCGGACCATTGGGTCCCGTCGGTAGCAGACCGCTGCAACCTTCACGTTCAGGAGGCTAGACTACTTTGGCAACGACTGCAATTTTCGCCGAGATCCTCGTCATCGGTATCTGGTGTCTTACTTGGATTGCACTCGCCATTGCGTCGCTGACAGATCCCGACCTCGGCAGCGAGGTGTTCCTGAAGGAGCACGCCGCCGTAATAGGCGTCGTCGTCCTTGCGTACGCGTATTCCGCCGGAATCGTCGTGGATCGGATTGCCGATTCTCTCTGGCGGACGGGGATCGGTTTTCTAAAAACCCTTCGAAGGCTATCTAAAGCGAAGCCGGTGTCCTCGAATACCAAGAAGGCGAAGAGCCGCAGCGCGGGTGAAAAGGTGCGAACGATGCGCAACGTTGTTCGCCACCAGAGCGAAGGGCTGACATCCTTCTTGGACTACGTTCGCAGCCGGTTGCGCATCGCTCGGTCGCTGTCCTTCAATGCGCCCCTCGCTGGCTACTTCGCCTACCAGTGGCACGCGTCGACGCACGTTGACGCGTACAAAGACCCCTTGCTCACCGTTACCTACGTTCTTGCGGGACTGGCAGTGGCCTCGTGGTACGCGACTTTCCAGATTGGGCGCGCCTACGACCGAAATCTGGCCAATGCCTACAAGACCACGCTGAGATACGCGAAGCCCCAGAAGGATGAACCGGATCCCACCGGGATCTCCGATCAGAACGATGAGACCTGAGTAGCCCCGATCTATAGAGCGGCCATCACCAGAGTTGTGACCCCGCTGTTTCGTGGCAACTGCAAGCCTGGCGAACTCGATCACGAGTGTCGAGATGCGGACACTCCGGGTGGCTCTAGGGGGTGCTAGACAGGCTCGCCACCGAGGACGAAAGCGCCGTGAATGGTACCTCGGTGATATCGGCGGTATCGTAGCCGGACTTAAATGTTGCTAATACAACGGCTTACGGGGAACCCTGAATGAACATCCTGATCATCGGTCCGGCGCTGTCGAGCAAGGGCCGCGGCAATCGCCGGACGGCGGTTCGCTGGGGGCGCATTCTCGTTGGTTTGGGCCACGAGGTGACCTTCGACAACGAGTACAACGGACAGAACTGCGACCTGCTGATCGCGTTGCACGCCATCCAGTCGGCGGACTCGGTGCGCGCCTTCCGTGACGCCAACCCCGACCGGCCCGTGGTCGTGGCGCTGACGGGAACCGACATCTACGGGCTCGGCAGCATGTTCGACGAGGCCGGCCGCGACGAGGCCCACCAGACGATGGAGCTGGCCACCAAGCTGGTCGCGTTTCATCCCCTCGCCGTTGATGAGGTCCCCGAAGCGATGCGCGACAAGGCGACGGTGATCTACCAGTCGCTGCCCGTTCCCGAGAAACTTCCGCGGCGCCACCAGCACCGCTTCGAGGTGTGCGTCGTCGGTGAGTTGCGCGAGGTCAAGGACCCGTTTCGCACCGGTCTTGCGGCCCGCCAGCTGCCGCCCGACTCGAACCTGCGGGTGCTGCACGCCGGCGCCGCGAGCTCCGAGCAGATGGCCGAGCGCGCCGCCAAGGAGGAACAGACCAACGCCCGCTACAACTGGCTCGGTGAGGTTCCCCGCGCCGAGGCGCTGGAGCTGATCGCGCGATCCCGACTGCTGTCGATCACCAGCCGGCACGAGGGCGGCCCCAACGTCCTGACCGAAGCGCTGGCCCTGGGCACGCCGATCGTGGCCAGCCGCATCGCCGGCAACGCCGGCATCCTCGGCGACGACTACCCGGGCTACTTCGAGGTCGAGGACACCGAGGCTCTCGCCGAGCTGCTGCGTCGCGCCGAGACCGACGACGGGTTCTACGGGTCGTTGCGCGATCATTGTGCCGGGCTCGCCGAGCTTGCGTCTCCGGAGCGCGAGGTGGAGGCTTGGAAGGAGCTGCTGGCAGCCGTCTGAGCTTTTGTCGCACCGGCACCCGGCAACCCGGAGCACCGACGATGAGCCACGAAGACCCGACACCTGAGATCGCCGACTGGCAGGCCAGCGAGCCCGAGATGTTGGCCGAGACCAAGGTCTTCTCCTTGCATCGGAAGTGGGCGACGTCGCCCAACGACCCGAGTCGGGGCGGCGAATTCGTCTACCTCGACGCGCCCGACTGGGTGAACGTCGTCGCGTTGACCGCCGATGATCGTGTGGTGCTCATCGAGCAGTTCCGTCATG